>JAOUHH010000148.1 GCA_029865195.1 Desulfobulbaceae bacterium | reverse complement strand
CCGTGGCCGGGATGGCCAAGGCGAGCATGGGCGACTATGCCTTCCTGGTGGTGGCAATCCTCGCCATCGGCAATGCCGGCGGCCGGGTCGTGGCCGGGATCGTCTCCGACATGATCGGCCGCAGCCGCACGCTGGGGATCCTTTTTGTCTTCCAGGCGATGTTGATGCTGGTGGCGGTGCCGGTCACCGGCAGCGCGACGGCCAGCGGGTTGTTGCTGGTTTTGTTGGCCACCGGCATCGGTTTCAACTACGGCGCCAACCTGGCCCTGTTTCCGGCCCTGACCAAGGATTTCTTCGGGATAAAGAATTTCGGCGTCAACTACGGCATCCTCTTCACCTCCTGGGGGGTGGGCGGGTTCGTGATGAGCCGCGCCTCGCAGGTGCTGAAGGCGCGCACCGATTCCTTTTCGGCGTCCTTTGTGGTGGCGGCCGTACTGCTTGCCACCGGCGCCGGCTTGATGCTGCTGGTCAAAAACCGCAAGGAGGTCATGCGGCGGGAGATCCTCCGCAAGCTGGCGGCCGGTGGCATGCCGGCCTGAGGATAGGTGCCTGGGTAAAGCCGTCAGGCTATTGCTGAAAGGGTAACGCAGCAAAAAGGGCTGTCCGGGGAACCTCCCCGGACAGCCCTTTTTGCTCTGGCGCCATGGCGGCCAGGTTCACAGCCATTTCTGTTTTTTGAAGATCCACACCTCGATGCCCACCAGCGCCGCCAGCAGGAGGCAGAAAACGGTGAAGGCCATGGGGCTGCTCGAGCCGGGGATGCCGCCGACATTGATGCCGAGCAGGCCGGTGAGGAAGCTCAGGGGCAGGAAAACCGCCGCGACGATGGAGAGAAAATACATCCGTCGGTTGGCCTGTTCGGACAACCGGCTGGCGATCTCCTCGTGGGTGATCCCGGCCCGGTCCCGGGCGGCGTCGAGGTCCTCCACCTGGCGGGTCAGGCGGTCGGAAATCTCCCGAAGTTGCATGCGATCGTGTTCGGTAATCCAATCGACTTTTTCGACCTGTAATCTGTTCAACGCCTCCCGCTGCGGGGCGAGGTAGCGGCGCAGGCTGATAATCTGCCGGCGGATGTCAGCGAGTCGCGTCCGTAGCTCGTTACTTTCGGCGGTGAGTACCTCCTCCTCCATTTCGGCGACTTGGTCCTCGATGTCGTCGATCACCTCCCCCACCCGTTCGATGAGGCGGTGGGTAATTTCCACCAGAAATTCGCCGGTAGTGGCCGGGCCGACCTTGTTCGCCAGGGCCGCATCCACCTCTCTGAGTGACAGCAGGGGGCGCTTGCCGGCGGAGATGATCATGTTTCGATCGAGCCAGAGGCGCACCGAAACCATGTCCTCGGGGTCGGCGCCGGGGGTGAGGTTCACCCCGCGCAGGGCCATCAGCAGGCCGGAGCCGATCTGGGTGACCCGCGGCCGGGTCTCTTCGGCGAGCAGCGCCTCTATGATCACCTCGTCAAGGCCGCTGTGCTGGTAGAGCCAGCTTTGCCCTTCCGTCGAGGCGTAGTTGAGGTGCACCCACAGCAAGCCCCTGTTGGCGCCTAAGTCAGCAAGTTCATGACTGGCGAGCGGGGTGACTCCCCCGCGCCCGTCCAGCAGGCCGGCCTTGATGGTGAAGTTGTTCGTTGTCATCTCTGTTTCCCGATCGGCTGCAGGGGTGTGATAACCGCTTTTTTGTTATACGCGGATTTCAGGGAAGCGCCAAAGGAAAAGTGTGCTGCGTGCCGGGTGAACGGCGGCTAGGGGGCGTTACCAGTGCGGCTGGTTGCCGATCCGGTAGTTCATCACCTCCATGGTGTCGCTGACCACCACAAAGGCATTGGGGTCGATCTGCTGGATGGCCCGTTTGAGAACACCGATCTCCCGAAAGGTGATCACCGCGTAGAGGATGTGTTCCTGCTGCCCGGAGTATCCGCCCTTGCCTTCCAGCACCGTCACCCCGCGGCGGATGTCGCTCAGGATTACCTGTGATATCTCCTGCCACTGCGGCGAGATGATGAATACCGCCTTGCGCTGGCTAAGGCCGGTGACCACCAGATTCACCACCCTGGTGGCGACAAACTGGAAGATGGCGGCATAGAGAACCACCTCCAGCGGATAGAGGCAGCCGATCATGACCACCACCAGGACGTTGATGGCGAGGATGGTGTTGCCGAGGCTGATGGAGAACCGCTTCAAGAGCCAGACCGAGAGGATGTCGACCCCGCCGGCCGAGCCGTAAGAGCGGAGGATGATGCCGGAGCCGGCCCCGAACAGGATGCCGGCGAGCAGGGCCGCCAGGATCTTGTCGTCCAGGTGGACCGGGATATGCACCAGGCTCACCGCCGCGGAGAAAGCGCACACCCCGACCACGCTGTAGATGAAGAAGCGTCTGCCGACATTCTTGTAGGCGAGGATGTAGAGCGGGATGTTTATGAGCAGATAGATCGCCCCGAAGGTGATCTCGGGCAGAAGATGATGGATGATGAGGGCGATGCCGGTAACCCCGCCGGAGACAAAGCCCTTGGGGATGAGGATGCCGTTGATGCTGAGGCCGGTCAGCATGCTGCCGGCTGCGATCAGTAGCAGGTTCCAAAGGATGTCGAGAGCCCGGTCGCGTGGCGACGGGAGTGGTTGTGCGATCATGGCATCGGGAATCCGGGGCGTGTTTCGTTTCAGCGCAGGGAGGCGATAAAGGGGCCGACCGCGGCCGGACCCTTCTCTTCCACCAGCTTGATGGTGGCGGTGCCGATGACGGCGATGTCCGCCTTGCCGGTGAGGGTTTCCACGTCGCTTCTGTCGGCGATGCCGAAGCCCACCGCCAGCGGCAGATCGGTGGCGGCCCGGCAGCGCGCCATGTAGGTGGCGAACTCCTCGTTGAAGGAGGATTTCTTGCCGGTGACCCCTTTCCGGGCCACGCAGTAGATGAAGCCCGCGCCGTTGGCGGCGAGGAACCGCATCCGTTCCTCCCGCGAGGTGGGGGCAAATATCTGGATCGGCGCCAGCTCATACTGACGGGCCAGGGCGAGGTATTTGTCGCCCTCCTCCGGCGGCAGGTCCGGGACGATGAACCCCTTGATCCCGATCTCCTTTGATTTTTTGAAGAACTCCTCCTCGCCGTACTTGAAGAGGATGTTGTAGTAGGTCATGAAGAGAAAGGGGATATCGTAGGTGGCGGCCATCTCGGCGGCAAACTCGAAGCACTGTTTGACCGTAGCCCCGGCGTTGATGGCCTCCTGGTTGGCCATCATGATCACCGGCCCGTCGGCCATGGGCTCGGAGAAGGGGATCTGCAGCTCGATGATGTCGACGCCGTTTTCCACCATCTGCCGGATCACCTCGCGGTTGACCTCAAACGAGGGATAGCCCAGCACCAGATGGGTCATCAATAAAATATCTTTCTGGGCGCGGGCCGCGCGCAGTTGCTGTTCAAGCTGCATAGTCTGCCCCCTTGCCGCGGATAAAGGCCTTCCACGATGGGTCGTCAAAGGCGTGGGCGATGGTGAAGATGTCCTTGTCGCCCCGGCCGGACTGGTTGATGATGATCGCCTGATCGGGTTGCAGTTCCGGGGCCTCCTTGAAGGCCTGGACAAAGGCGTGGGTGGATTCGAGGGCCGGGATGATCCCTTCCTTCTTCATGGTGAGATCAAGGGCCGCCATCACCTCGGTGTCGGTGGCGGCGGCAAAGCGCACCCGCTTCTTTTCCCAGAGGTCGCTCAAGATCGGCGAGACGCCGATGTAGTCGAGGCCGGCCGCCACCGAATGGGTGTCGAGCATCTGGCCGTCGCTGTTCTGCAAAAACATGGTCTTGTAGCCCTGGGCCACCCCCACCGAGGCGTCGGAGCTCGCCAGCCGCGCCGCATGCTGGCCGGTCTCGATGCCCTTGCCGCCCGCCTCGACGCCGATCAGGTCCACCGCCCGGTCGGCCAGAAAGCCCTGGAAGATGCCCATGGCGTTGGAGCCGCCGCCAACACAGGCGTAAACCCGCTCGGGGAGCTTGCCGAACTGTTTGAGGATCTGTTTCCGGGCCTCGATGCCGATGATCGACTGGAACCAGGCCACCATCTCCGGGAAGGGGTGGGGGCCGCAGACCGTGCCCATCACGTAATGGGTGTCGTCCATGCTGCTCACCCAGTCGCGGAAGGCCTCGTTGATCGCATCCTTGAGGGTTCGTGCGCCCGAGGTCACCGGGACCACGGTGGCGCCCATCTTCTCCATCCAGAAGACGTTGGGCCGTTGCCGCATTACGTCTTCCTCGCCCATGTAGATGGTGCAGGCAAAGCCGAATTTGGCGGCCATGGTGGCGGTGGCCACCCCGTGCTGGCCGGCGCCGGTCTCGGCGATGACCCGCTTTTTACCCATCCGTTTGACCAGGAGCCCCTGCCCCATGACGTTGTTGGCCTTATGGGCGCCGGTGTGGTTGAGGTCCTCGCGCTTGATGTAGATTTGGCCGCCGCCGAAGTGGCGGCTGAGGTTCTCAGCGTGGGTGAGCGGGGTCGGGCGGCACGAATAGGTGGACATCAGATCGACGTACTCCTGCCAGAAGGCTGGGTCGTTCTTGACCTGTTCAAATGCCTCGTTGAGCTGGCGGAAGGTTTCGTACAGCACCTCGGGGATATAGGCCCCGCCCCAGTTACCGAAATAGCCTTTTTTGTTCATCTGGTTCTCGTTTCCCTGTGCCGGTTGCCGCAGCCCCGGAGAATTGGGGGGGGCGGCGCTTTTTTCGGCTTGTTGGCAGAGGGTAACCATACCTTCCTTGGCATGATTTCTCAAGGGTTTTGCGGGAAGCGGGGAGTCTCCGGGGAATCTTTGCGAAAGCCTGGCCGCGTGCCGTGGCGCGGTTTTAGGTGTCGCCGCAATCAGGAGGGTGAGTCGGAGCCGCAGTTGTTTTGGCAGCCGCAGCCTGTGGGCTTCCGGCGGCTCAGGGTCCGGATCGTTTTCGCCAGGGGCGGCATGGAAAGGGCAATGAGAATCAGGGCGCCGATGAATTTGACCGGGTAGGGGACTATCTCCGCCGCCTGGCCCACCGCGGCCTTGGCGGTGATATCGAAAAAGGCATAGAGCCAATCGAGGATGAGGCCGCAGGTGACGGCGCTGATCGAAAGCATGGCAAGGTAGCGAAGGGTAGCATTGCGGCCGAGCATGCCGGTGAGTGCCGACAGCGAAGCGATGTTGGTTGCCGGTCCCGCCAGCAGGAACACCAGGGCGGCGCCGGGGCTCACCCCCTTGAGGATCAAGGCGGCGGCAATGGGGGTGGAGGCGGTGGCGCAGATGTAGATCGGGATGCCCACGGCCAGCATCAACAGCATGGCGGTCGGGCCGCCGCCGAGATAGGCGGCCATCAGTTGCTCCGGGATCAGGACGGTGATCACCCCGCCGAGGAAAAGCCCGCCCAGGAACCAGACCGCCAGGTCGCCCCACAGTTCGGTGGCGGCGTATTTGAGGCCGTGGAATATCCGTTCGCGCAGAGGGTGGTGGTTGGCATGGGTTTCGGGCAGGCAGTCGCGGCCGTCGCAGCATCCGTCGACCTGGCAGCTCATGTCGGCCAAGGCCAGTGTGGCCCGTGTTGGCGGGTTGAAGAAGTTTTCGGTAACCCCGGCGACAACGGCGCCGATGAAGGCGGCGGCCGGTCGGGCCACGGTCATCAACGGGTCAAGGAGGGCGTAGGTGATGGCGATGGAGTCAACGCCTGATTCCGGGGTCGAGATGAGAAAGGCGGTGGTGGCGCCGTTGTTCGCGCCCTGTTTCTTCAGTGAAGCCGCCGCCGGCAGCACCCCGCAGGAGCAAAGCGGGATGGGGATGCCGAAGAGGGCAGCCTTGAAAACGGAACGGTAGCGGCCGCGACCAAGGTGGCGGGCCACATAGGCTGGAGAGAGGAAGACCTTGAGCAGGCCGCCGACCATGAGGCCGAAAAGTATGTACACGGAAGCCTCCAGCAGCATTCGCCATGCTTCATGGAGCACGTTGATCGAAAAAACCAGCATCGGTTGTATCACCTCGGTTGGAGTGGCGATGGCAGGGCCATTAGGCGGATATGGCGACCAGCCTCAATGCGTTTTGGGTGGGGCAGAGTATGTGACAGGTGTGGTCGCATGTCAATATTTACCGTATGCGACCAAAAAGCAAGGGGGCCGCGGTTTTTTTCGGTAGGAGAATCAACGACCCTGCATGGGCTTGCAATTTGAAGATTTTTAGCTGGGGATGACTGGTTGGTGTTTACTTGTATTTGTCGAGTGAAGAGGTTTGTTGTTCTTTTCTTGAAGTGTTTGCTCAATTGTAACACTTTGTGGGCATAATGTTTCATTGTGAAACAGTAATATTTGGTGATCTTTGTTAGAGTTATATTAACTTCATTTTATTCTTGTGAGAATTTATTGATTTTTTCGTGGAGAATATTTTTTTATTTCGGCCGTCTTCCTTTATCTGTAGTGATTTTCATGAAAAAAAGTCCTATGTAATTGTTGGTGCGACAAATTGCCACATTTATTTTTCGTTTTTATGTCTGTAGAACCATTGCTATTGATAATTCATGAGTATTCATGAAGATCATTTTCTCGTTTGTTTCGACAGATATCAGAGTTTTCTGCTGGCAACTTGCGTCATGACGTGCTGTGTCGCACCTGCCAAGATTCAATGGCATCCAAAGGTGTCATTGCTGTTCATTAATTACTTTGTTGAGGAGGATTGTGCATGGAAGAGAAAAACGAGGTTGAAGTAGGTGTGTCCCGGCGGAATTTCTTGTCCGGAACTGGTAAGCTGGTCGCCGGTGCCGCCATCGCTTCGTCGGTTTTGGCCAGCCAAGTTGACAAGGCCGGGGCCTATGCCTTCAAGAACGGCTTCAAGTACACCAAGCTCGATCCCAAGGAAGTTGGCAGAATCACCTATGAGAATTACTTCAAGCGGTGGTGCGCATCTTCCGTTGTCGCCGGTTTTGTCGAACAGCTGCAGAAGAAGGTGGGCGGCGACTGGAATAATTTCCCCATCGACGCCATGCGTTGGGCCCACGGCGGCCTGGCCGGTTGGGGCGCGCTCTGCGGCACCTTGTCTGGCGCCGGCACCATCATCGGACTTTGCACCAGCGATACCGATGTCGCCGAGGAGATGGTGAACGATCTGGCCTTCATCTATTCATATCAAGAGATGCCGGCATATGCCCCGGCCAAGCCGATCAAGGCATCCATCAAGAACATG
>JAOUHH010000003.1 GCA_029865195.1 Desulfobulbaceae bacterium | reverse complement strand
AGGCAAAGCCGGTGACCCCGTCCTTCACCTTGACCAGCCCGCCGACATGGTGGACGATGGGCAGGTTGCCGAAGAGCTGGGCGATGAAATCGGTAAGCCCGCACGGCTCATAGCGGGAGGGGATGACAAAGAAGTCGCCGGCGGCATAGATCTGATTGGCCAACTGCTGCGAGTAGCCGCGCAGCACGCAGATCCGCCCCTGATTCTTCTTGCGCCCGGCCAGCCGCACCAGCCCCTCCTCGATCCCCTTGTCGCCGGAGCCGAGCACCAGCACCTGAAAATCCGGGTCCAGGGGGAGCAGGATCTCCAGGGCGTCGAGGAGCTTGTCCACCCCTTTTTGGGCGGTGAGGCGGCCGATCACGGTGACAAGCGGCACCTCCGGGCGCGGATCGAGCTTGCCGCTCTGGGTGATCCCGGCCAGGCGGCCCGAGGCGAGCATCTTCACCAGCTCGCGGCGGCATGCCCCCTTGCCGGCCAGATCGCCGGCCGCCGGCGCAAAGGCTGCGGCAAGGCCGAGCGGTTTCGGCCGGCGGGGGTCGAACATCGCCGGGTCGATGCCGTTGGTCACCCCGTGCAGCACCACCCCGCGGGCGGCAAGGGCATGGCCTAAATAACCGGTCAACTCGTCGTCGTCGGTTTCCTGCAACTCGCGGGCGTAGTTCTCGCTGACCGTGTTCATCACCGCATGGGCTGCGGCGGCGAGAAAGGGATCGAACGCGCCGGCCAGGAGATTCGCGTTGATAACCCGCATCGGCAACCCGCAGACGGCCGCGGCAAAGGGCAGATCACCCACCTCCTGATGATAACCGAGGCCGGCGTTGTGGATGGTGACCACCGCCCCGGTCTGCCTGAAGAAGGGCCGGTAGCCCGCCTTTTCGCGGATCATCGCCGGCAGCAACGCGGCATGGCCGTCATGGCAATGGATGACATCCGGGCGGATGTTGTCGGCGAGCATCCGATCGATGGCCGCCTTCTGCAGCAGGACATTCATGGCGAAGTAATCGTAATGGCCCGAACCGCGCACATGGAAGGGATTGGCCGCCTCCTCGGCGGCGGTGTAGGTATAGACGCCCTGCTTGTCGCGAAACCGCTCCGCGTCCACCAGCAGGATGCGGACCTTTTGCATCCGCTGTTCCCAGAAAGCCACGGCCTCCCCCCGCTCCTCCCCCACATAGTCCATGTCGATGGTCAGGGTGTCGCCGGCCAACGGCTTGAAGCCCAGTTTTTCCGGGTCCATGAACCCGTAGAGGGGCAGCACCACCGTTACCGAGCAACCGGCGCGCACCAGGGCCTCGGCCAGCTGCCGCGACACATCCTTGACCCCGCCGGCCCCGGCCAGCCCTTCATACTCGCGGGTCACCATCCAGACCGATTTGATCGGTTGCTTTGCGCCTTTTGCCGCCATAGGGTGCCTTCTTTGGTTGATTAAGACCTCTTTTACCACCGGCTGTCCGGGCAGCGGATCGCCCGCTGCCGGAGGAGGAAATCCGCCAGGGTCAGCCGCACCATCGCCTCACAGACCGGGATGATCCGCGGGATCGCCGAGATGTCGTGGCGGCCGCCGATCTTGATCGAAACCGGCTCGTTGGCGAGGTTGACGGTATGCTGTTCCTTGGCGATGGAGGGGATCGGCTTCACCGCCACCCGGGCTACGATGGGCTGGCCGCTGGATACCCCGGCGAGGATGCCGCCGGCCCGGTTGCCGATAAAGCCCAGGGAGGTGAGCGGGTCGTTGTTCTGGGAGCCGGTGAGTTCGGCGGCCTCGAAGCCGGAGCCGATCTCCACCCCCTTGACCGCGCCGATGGACATCAACGCCCCGGCCATGGCGCCGTCGAGCTTGTCGAAGACCGGTTCGCCCAACCCGGCCGGACAGCCGGTGGCCATGATCTCGACGATGCCGCCCAGGGTGTCGCCCTGGGCCTTGACCTCGGCAACCCGCGCCTCCATGCGCTCGGCCGCCTCGGGATCGGGGCAGTAGAAGCGGTTTTCGTTGATCGCCATCATCATCGTCGCCGCGTCCTGCCGTTCGGCCCGGATACCGCCCAGGGCGACGGTGTAGGCGATGACGTTGATTCCGGCCTGATCGAGGAGAATCTTCGCCACCGCCCCGGCCGCCACCCGCGCCGCGGTCTCCCGGGCCGAGGCCCGGCCACCGCCGCGATGGTCGCGGATGCCGTATTTCTTGAGATAGCTGAGGTCGCCGTGGCCGGGCCGGAAGATATCCTTCAGGTTGTCGTAAGATTTGCTGTGGGCGTCCTTGTTGTAGATGACGAGGGAAATGGGGGTGCCGGTGGTTCGCCCCTCGAAGACGCCGGAGAGGATCTCCACCATGTCCGGCTCCTTGCGGGGGCTCGCCGCGCCGCCGCCGCCGGGCTTGCGCCGGTCCATCTCCTTCTGCAGCACCTCGGGGCTGATTGCAAGCCCCGGAGGGCAGCCGTCGATGGTGGCCCCTACCGCGGTGCCGTGGGATTCTCCCCAGGTGGTGACCCGGAACACCGAGCCGAATGTATTGCCTGCCATTGTTTTTCCTTCTCGCGTAAATAACTTGTTTTTCAAAAAGGCGAAAACGCCTCTCCGTTATTTTGTCAACGTTCCCATGATCACATTATTCATGTCCTGCGGCACGAAGACCTTGGGGCACAACAGTTCGCCGACCTCTCGGCGGAAGGTTTCGTTGTCCCGGGGCGTATGGGTGCCGTGGACAATGTTCAAATCCGGATGCTGCCCGCGGATCACCTCCTCGTACTTGCGAAGAAACGGACAGAGCGCGGTCATGCAGTAGGAAAAATGGAGCGCGTCCAGTCGATAGCCGGTCAGCGACCGCACCCGCTTCAAAATCTTTTCCGGCGCAGCCAGGGTGGGGCATCCGGCGCAGTTGATGATACCGATCAACTCCAGCGGCTCATCGTCGGGATAACGGTCGAACAGCCCACTGCGCTTGCGCATGTCACCCAGGCAGACCACCGAGGCGCAATTGGCGTCCTGGGTGCAGTTGGAACAGGTGATAATGCCGATGCGTGCCATAATTTCAGCTTCCGTGCATGGCCCACGCCGTGGCGATCTGTTCAACGATCTCCTCGGGCGAGCGGTAGGAGGTATCAACCGTCAGATGTGAACCCTTTTGGTACATCGGGATCCGTTCAGCCAAAACCGCCGCGATTTCTCTGGTGATCGAGTCACCGGTAAGTGAAGGACGCTGGCCGTTGGTGGCCTCATCCGCGTTCAACCGGGCGGCGATGGTTGCGGTGTCGGCACGGAGCCAGACCACCAGCCCGGTCTCTTTCAGTTGCTGCCAGACCTCGGCATGCATGATGGCGCCACCGCCGGTGGCGACCACCAACCGGTCGCGGCCGACCAATTCGGCCAGCAACCCTCGCTCGCGTTCCCGGAAATAGGGCCAGCCGTGCGCGGCCACCATCGCGCTGATAGTACATCCCTCCCGTGCCTCAATCTCCTTGTCCATGTCGAGGAAATCGATCCCGAGCCGTTCGGCCAGCAACCGGCCGACCAGGCTTTTGCCGCAGGCGCGGTAGCCGGTGAGAATAATTTTAAGTGGTAATTGTAGCATACAATTGCGGCCGTTCGGTAAGGGAAAAAGGATGCCGTTCCCCGGCAAGATGCAAAAGGGCTGACTCCTTTTCCCAAGGATAATTCCCGCAGGAAACGGTACCAGCAAGCAATCTGTTGAGCAAACGTTATCGGCCGAACGCCGATTTTCTTCGAACCTCGGCAAGCTTGCCCGCGGCCTGCCGGTCGGCGGCATTGCAACGCAGGGCCTCGGCAAAAGCCTGCTCCGCCTCCCGGTAACGGCCAAGCTTTTCATAGGCCAAACCGAGATTAAAATGGATATCGCTGTTGTCCGGGCTCAACGCCCGCGCCCTTTCGAACTCAGCGATTGCCTCCAGCTCCCGCCCCTGCAGGGCAAGGATCGAGGCTAGGTTGGTTCTGGCCCTCACGCTGCGCGGCTGGAGCAAAATGGTTTTTTGATAATACTCGGCAGCCTGTGGAAATTTTTGCTGCTCTACAAGGATATTGCCAAGACGTTCATACACCTTGGCCGATTCCGGATTCAGGCGGATGGCTTGCAAATAGGACGATTCGGCCAGTTCCCACATCCTTTTATCCGCATACAGATCGCCAAGATACCCATGATTCTGAAAGGATTGCGGATTGAGGCGAAGGGCAGTCATCGCCTCGACAAACGCCCTTTCCCATTGCCCGCTTTTTCGCAAGGCAACACTCAAGTTGCTGTGCGGTCGGGATTTGTTGGGTGATTTTTCCACACAATCCGCCCAGAAACGTAACGGATCGCGCCACATTTCGTTGCGGGAAACCGTCCAATACGACAACAGGGCGATGATGCCGGCCAACAGGGCGATGGCGATGCGCTTCTCCCTGATCAACCGGTAGCCGGTGGCCGCGGCGAGCAGCGCGAGAAACATGCTCGGCAGGTAGGTCCGGTGCTCAAAGATGATCTCGAGTGGAATCACCGAGGATTCGAGGAGCAGGTTGCCCATAAACCAGACCACGGCAAACGAGAACAGCCGTGCTCTCTTGGCAAAAACAACCGCCGCAGCAGCAAGGAGCAGGAGCCCCCCCCCGGCGATGGCCGTCGTCGGGGGATCCAATAACGAACGGGAGAGTACAAAATCATAATCCAGGCACAAACGGGAAGGAGCCGGATACGCAAGCAACCCTAAATAGTAAACAACGACCCGCAGTTGCGTGAAAAGCCTTTCCGGCAGGGTAAAATCTCGATACTCGTATCCCCCGAGAATCCATTCCAACGGGTTGCCGCCCAGAAACAACAACGCCGCCAGCCCGGCAAACACCAGCATGGCAATGATATAGGGTGTGCATCGACGCAACCAGTCCCGGTTCAGGTCTTGCCAGAAATACCACTCACAGAGCAGCATCATGAACGGCAAGGTGACGGCGATCTCCTTGGTGGCCAAGGCCAGCAATCCTGCGAGCGCCGAACCCGCAAGCCACCGCCATCCCGGCCGGCCCTCGCCCATCCTTCGCCCATGCAGAAACAGCACCAGAGAGAGAATATAGAACATCGCCGCCATGCTGTTCATGCGCTGGACAATATAGGTCACGGATTGCGTATGAACCGGGTTGACAAACCAGAACACGGCGGCAGCAGGGGCAAGCAGATGGGCATGCCGGCCATAGCGTGCCTCCAGGGCCGGGCTGCGCAGGATCAGCAGAAACAGCAAGGCGAGAAATAATCCGGTTAACACATGAACGGCGATGTTGACGAGATGGTAGCCGGCCAACTGATACTGATGCACATAATAATTCAAGGCAAAGCTGATATTGGCAAGGGGTCGGGTGTTGAGACGGCTTTCGTTTGCGGCTTGCCGCAAGTCCGGCAAGGAGATGCCGCTGACCCGAATAGACTCATTCCGCAGCACACTGCCCAGGTCGTCGAAATAAAACGGCGCATCAAGGGTGTTGGCGTAGAGGAGCGCCCCCAGTCCGGCAAAAATCAAGAACAAGCAACTAATATATTTTTTACGCAAAGCAGTTTCTACCGATTCCATCACACCTCCCAAATGGGGTCAGGTCTTGCAAAACGATTGTTCGTAGGTTATATGATGACCATGGCCAGACCGCTCCGACTTGAATATCCGAATGCTTTATACCATGTCACCAGCCGCGGCGACAGACGGGAAGATATCTTCAGTGACGATGCCGACCGGCATCTGTGGCTGGAGATCTTCGCTTCGGTTTGCCACCGGATGAACTGGCTCTGCTACGCCTACTGCCTGATGGACAATCATTACCATATCGTCATCGAAACACAGCAAGCCAATTTATCACCGGGGATGCGGCAACTCAACGGAGTATTTACGCAAAAAACCAACCGCCGCCATGATCGTGGCGGGCACGTCTTTCAGGGTCGCTACAAATCGATTGTTATCGACAAAAACAACTATCTGTTGGAGGTTTGCCGCTATGTGGCGCTGAACCCCATCCGCGCCGGGCTGGTCGATAAAATAGGCGATTGGCCGTGGTCGAGCTATCTGCCAACCAGCGGTGACGCAGAGGCACCGCCCTGGCTCGCCACAGACACGGTGCTGTCCCTGTTCGGGCCCAATCTGCCGCTGGCCCGGTCCGCCTATCGCTCGTTCGTCCGCCAGGGCCTTAACCGCCAGCCACTCTGGGATGAATTGCGTAGCCAGATATACCTTGGCGACCACGCATTTATCCAGAGCGTCCAGAAAAAGATTGCATCCGGCAACGACTTCAGCGAAATTCCGATGAAGCAACGCACTGCCCCCCGGCTCCCGTTGGCAACCTACCGTGAGCGATATCCAAACCCTCGCGAAGCAATGGCCCGCGCCTTTCTTGGCGGCCATCACACCATGAAGGAAATTGGCAATTTTTTCAACGTCCATTACTCCACGGTCAGCCGCTGGGTGCAACGATTCGAGGCAGTGCGCCCAGCCGACAAACACGCTATTGCAAGACCTGACCCCATCAATCTTGCATGAACCACTTTAACAGAAGGAGAACACCGCCATGGTGACCACCTTGGTACTGGCGACCCGCAACCAGGGCAAAGTACGGGAATTTCAGGAAATTCTCAAGGAAACGAATATCGAGTTGAAGAGCCTCAACGATTTCGGGCCGATACCCGAGGCCGTGGAGGACGGCGAGACCTTTGACGACAACGCCTACAAGAAGGCGCTCTTTACCGCCAAGGTATTAGGGTTGCCTGCCATCGCCGACGATTCCGGGCTGGTGGTCGAGGCGCTGGACGGCGCGCCCGGGGTATACTCGGCCCGCTATGCCGGCGCCAAGGCCTCCGATCAGGACAACATCGACAAACTCCTTGCCGAGATGGCCGGGAAAAGCAACCGCGCCGCCGCCTTCCATTGCGTGATCTCCATCGCCGTGCCCACCGGCCCGGCGCTCACCTATGAAGGGCGGTGCGAGGGGGAGATCCTCGCCGAACAACGCGGGCAAGGCGGCTTCGGATACGATCCGGTATTCTATTACCCTCCCCTCAAGCAAACCTTTGCCGAGATCCCCCTGGCCGAGAAAAACAAGATCAGTCATCGCGGCAAGGCCCTGGCGGAACTTGCCGGAGAGGTTGCCAAGCTTGCAAAATGGCTTGAGCACAGGACCAAGGAGGCAAAGCCTCCCAAGCCGGACCACTCGCAGTTTGAGCACAACGACTGGTCGGAAGAGAAAATGGTGTAACGGCCGCATGGGCGACAACAGTTCGAAATACCCGGTGAGCCGACTGGCACCCCCTTCCGGGCTGGTTGACATGGCAAGGGAGATAGAACAGGCCGATCAGATGATCAACGCGACGGTGTCGGCCAAGCTTGCGGTTATCGCCGACCAGATTAGATCGCTTCAACATGAAGCGCGAAAAGCCTTGGCCGAGGCCCAGAAAAACCAGGAGTTGCATCGTGCCCACTGTGCCTTCCGTCGACAACCGGGGAAATCTTATCATCTTTATGAGAAAACGGACGGTAGCCGCTATTTTTCCATGCTATCGCCGCTGGCCTGGCGGCACACACCTCCGCACCGTTTCATCGGCACCTTCCGGCTTGAAAATGATCTTTCGTGGAGCGAGACCGCCGATGACGCCGGTGATCGCCGGCAGCCTGGCCAATCCAGCGGGAATCTTCCGGGCCACGGCGGCATTTAGCCCCCCAGATTCCCGCTCCCAAAACAAAATATGCGGTTCGAGAGTCGCCCCCCGAACCGCATATGTCTTGTCAGTTCATAAACTCGCGAAACCTAGACGCCGCAGATCACCTTTTTCACCACATCCACTTCCCAGCCGCCCTGATCCTGCTTAATCGCTTCCACCGTCAGCAGGAAACCTTCGTAATGCGGCTTGTTCCAACTCCGGAAGAACACCTTGCACCGTCGGTCCAACTCCCCGTCGCACCCCCGGAAAAACCATTTCACCCCGTCCACCACCTCGTGGGCCCCAACACAGTCAAAAACCCGCGCCGCCCCCTCGCATCGCCGGACAAACTCTCCCTTATCATGGATGGTCATCTCCCCCCCCTTTATGCTAAATTTTCACGGAGATTTCACCTGTCTTGTCAGTAAGTATATCATAAACTATTTCGTTTAATTTAAAAATAGGTATCACCAAGTATTTTCCCCACATTACACCCCGCATAAACACCGTATTCAAGTCAACAAGGGTGGTTGTGCCATATTCATCTCCCACTTACACATGCATAAAAACTGGCTGGGTTGTTTTTTTATACTCATTTTGACTCCCATTCGCTGCAAAAAAAAGATAGGATAATGCATGATTCCACCCTGCCAGTGCACTGCTTAACATCTCGCAACCGCAACCCACGAAGGTGACACAGAATGCGAATTTCCATCGGCGCCAAAATCCTGTCTGTTCTCCTCGGCATCGGCCTGCTTGCCACCCTGACCACCGGCTGGCTGGATTACCGGCATGCACGGAAAAACATCGAAGACGCCTCCTTCGCCCGATTGACCACCATCCGTGAAGCTCGCAAACAACAGATTGAATCTTACTTCAAGCGCATTCGAAATCAGATCAGCGCCATGGCCGAAAACCTGATGCTCATCGAGGCGATGGAGAAATTCTCCGTGGGCGCTGCTTCCCTGGCAAAACAAGGGGAAATAGCGCATTTGCCTGAATTAAAGACCTTTTACCGCGACAGTTTTTTCCCAAGAATGCACAGCGGCAAATTCCAAGAATGGATGTACAACTACTATTGGCCGCCGGATGACACAGGCAAAGCCATGCAGGCGCTCTATATTGCCGCCAACCCCTTCCCGATTGGCAGCAAGGAAAAATTCGACAACCCAGGCGACAACAGTGCCTACAGCCGCGCTCACGCCACGTATCACCCTATATTCCGCAATTATCTCCGCAAAATGGGGTTTTTCGACATCTTCCTCATCGATAACAGCGGCCGTATCGTCTACTCGGTACTCAAGGAAACCGATTTCGGCTCCAATATTCTGGATGGTCCTTATGCTTCCAGTAACCTCGGCATAGCCTTTCAAATCTCGCAACACGCCACCGATCCCGACGCCTCGTTCCTGGTCGATTTTGCTCCCTACGAACCTTCCTATGGCGCCCCGGCGGCTTTCCTGGCCGCGCCAGTCTTCAAGGATGGAAAGCGACTTGGCAGCTTGATTTTTCAACTCTCCACCGACGCAATCAATCAGGTCATGACCGGCAACAACTCCTGGCGCACACAAGGCCTGGGCGAGAGCGGCGAGACCTATATTGTTGGTGGCGACTATCAAATGCGCAACGATTCACGTTTTCTTATCGAGGATACCGCAAACTACCTGCGCGACATCGCTGTCAGCGGTATGGCTACCAATTCCATTAATGAGATCATCGCCCATTCCACCTCCGTACTTTTTCAGGAAGTTCGTACCACGGCGGTGAATGAGGCTTTTGCCGGTAAGACAGGTTCAACGATCACCAAGGACTACCGGCAGACCGATGTTTTGAGCGCATACACGCCCCTCACCATCGATAATGTCCGCTGGGTGCTGCTTGCTGAAATCGACTGCGACGAAGTTTTTGCACCTATCCGCGCCCTTCAAATACAATTGCTGAAAACTTCCCTGCTGATCTCCCTGGTGATCATCGTCGCGAGCCTGTTGCTTGCCAGAACCCTGACCAACCCCCTCAAAAATCTTACAACCGGCATCCGCGCCTTCGGTCAGGGACGACTCGACCAGCGCCTTGCGGTCGTGAACCAAGACGAGATCGGTGAACTGGCCGCCTCCTTCAACCAGATGGCCGACACCCTGCAGGCCACCACCGTCACCAAGGATTATTTCGACAACGTCGTAACCTCGATGACTGAAATTCTCTTGGTTGTCTCGGTTGACACGGCAGGCCCCAAAAGGGTGATCACCACCGTCAACGACGCGGCGAGAATGCTTCTCGGCTACAGTGAACAGGATTTGATAGGCCAGCCCATCGACATGCTGTTTCACGACCAGACGGCGGCGGATATCTTCCATGGCAGCAAATTCAAGGAATTGCTGCAGGTTGGCTCCCTCCGCGCCCTCGAACGAATCTGTCGCGCCAAGAACGGCGCTTCCGTACCGGTGTTGCTTTCCGCATCGGTGATGCCTACTGTCTCCGCTGCCTCCGCAACCAGAGACATCGTGGTCGTCGCTCAGGACATAACCTCGCTGAAAAGCGTCGAAACAGAACTGCGTCGGAAAGAAGCAGGCCTGGCCGAGGCCCAACGTCTTGCACATCTTGGCAACTGGGAACTGGATCTGCAAAACAATGAAATCCAGATTTTTTCCGATGAGGCATGTCGCATATACGGGCGCGACCCGCACTCTTTTTCCGCTACCGTTGCGGCCTTCTTGGAGGCGGTACATCCCGATGACCGGCCGACGATGATCTCTGCCATCGAGCGGGCTCGCACCGCAAGTACTTCATTCCGGCTGGATCATCGGCTGATCCGACCGGACGACTCTATCCGCATCGTGCATCAACAGGCCGAGGTCTTGGTCGATCAGGATAAAAAACCGGCAAAACTAATCGGTATCGTCCATGACGTTACCGAAAAACGGCATGCCCAGGAAAGGGTACGGCTGACCAACAAGGTCTTTGAAAACAGCAGTGAGGCGATCATCGTCGCCGACCTCGCCGGCGACATCCTGGAAGTGAACAAGGCCTTTTGCACCATGACCGGTTATGAATATACGGAAATCATCGGCCGCAACACCAGAATCTTAAAATCGGATCAGCATGATGCCGATTTTTACCAAGAAATGTGGGCAACGCTGCTGGACAACAACCATTGGGAGGGAGAGATATGGGACCGCAAGAAAAGCGGCGAGATCTTCCCGGTCTGGCTCTCGATCTCCGCCGTCAAGAATGAACAAGGGATCACCACCCATTTCGCCGCGATCATGTCCGATCTGACCAAGAAAAAGCAGGCCGAATCCCGGATCCAACTCCTCACCAACTACGACATCCTTACCGGGCTGCCCAACAACGTCCTCTTCCGTGACCGCCTTCAACAGGCCTTTATCGATGCCGATCACCACGAGAATCTGGTGGCGGCTCTCTTTCTCGACCTGGACGACTTCAAGGTGGTCAACGAGTCCCTTGGCCTCAAGGCCGGGGATCAACTGCTGCTTGAGGTAGCTGGCCGCTTGAAAGGATGCCTGCGCGAAGGCGATACCCTGGCCCGCCTTGGCGGTGACGACTTCGCCATCGCCCTGCCCAATCTCAGCCGGGCCGATGACGCCGCGGCCACCGCCAAAAAGATGCTAGACAGCATCTCACGCCACCCGTTCATCCTTGAGGGAAAGGAGGTCTACAGCAATGCCAGCATCGGCATCGCCCTCTACCCGGTGGACGGCAATGCTGTTGATATCATTCTGCAGAACTCCGACGCGGCGATGTTCCATGCCAAAGGCCAGGGCAAAAACAACTACCAGTTTTATTCAACGGACATCAATGTCAGCATCTTCGAGCGACTGGAACTGGAAAGCGCACTGCGCCGTGCCTTGAGTCGTGATGAATTCCGCCTCTTTTATCAACCGAAGGTGGATCTCGAATCCGGCGAGATGTGCGGCATGGAGGCGCTGATCCGCTGGACGCATCCGGAAAAGGGGATGATCTCGCCGGCCAAGTTTATCCCCCTGGCCGAGGAAACCGGCCTGATCCTGCCCATCGGCGAATGGACCCTGTTCACCGCCTGCCAGGCCGCCAAGGGCTGGATTGATGCGGGGCATCCGGCGATGAAGGTTTCGGTGAACCTCTCAGCCCGCCAGCTGCGGGAAGACGTCCCGGCCTTGGTACGCCGAGCCCTTGCCGAGACGGGGTTGCCGCCTGAGTTGCTGGAACTGGAACTGACCGAGGGGATGGTGATGGAGGATGCCGAGGATGTGATCAAAACCATGCATGAACTGAAAGCCATCGGTATCAGCCTCTCCATCGATGACTTCGGCACCGGCTATTCCTCGCTGGGCTATCTCAAGCGATTCCCCATCGATGTGCTGAAGATCGACCAGTCGTTTATCCGGCACCTGACCACCGACGCCAACGACGCCGCCATCGCCACCGCCATCATCTCCCTGGCCAAGAGTCTGCGGCTGCAGGTGATCGCCGAAGGGGTGGAAACCGCCGACCATGTCGCCTTCCTCCGCGAGCGCAAATGCGATCAGATGCAGGGGTACTTCTTCAGCAAACCGCTGCCCGTCACCGAGTTCAGCCAGCTGCTGCAGGAGGGGAGAAACCTCAACGACCTCAGTTGAAGGGGGATGGATAGGTCAGACCGTGGTAAAGCCATATCGGCTTTTACAGAATTCACAGACCACCTCGACCTCGCCCTTTTCGGCAATGATCGCGGCTATCTCGTCGCGGCCCATCGCCGCCAGCACCCTTTGCACCGATTCGCTGCTGCAGGTGCACCGAAAGGCAAGTTCCTGCCGGGTGAGCATCGACAACGGCGTCTCGGCAAACAGTGCCGCCAGCAACCCTTCGGGGCCGGCCTCCTGTTCGAGAAAGGAGGAAAGCGGCGCCATCTTGCCGATCCGGTCGATCATCGCCTCGACCAAGGCGTCATCGGCAGGCGGCAGGGATTGGATCAAAAAACCGCCGGCCACGGCAATGGTGCCGTCGGCGGCCGGAACAGCGACCAATCCTACCGCCGACGGAAGCTGTTCCGACTCGGTAAAATAGTAGGCAAGATCCTCGCCGATCTCGCTGCTGTAGAGCTGAATCTTGCTCTGGTAGGGGGTTTTCAGGCCAATGTCCTTGATCACAGTCAAAAATCCGGCCCGCCCGAGCGCGCCGGCAACATCGACCTTGCCCGACGCCAAAAACATGTCCACCGCCGGGTTCCCCAGACAGCCGCGCACGCCGCCGCCACTGTCCGCCTCCACCAAAATTTTATGCAATGGCCCGTTGCCCTCAAACCGCAGCGCCAGACGCTGGTCATCCTTCAGAAGGGCGCTCATCAGCGCGCCGCCGGTCATCGCCCGCCCCAAGGCCACGGCCCCGGTAACCGAAGCATGATGCCGACGGCAGGCCTCGTTGACCAGATTGGTGGTAACGCAGGCGATTCCGCGCATGTTCCCGGCCTTGGTGACCCCCCGCAACAAATAATCGTTCACCCTCTTCCTCCGCCTTGATCCTTGCTGCGCGCCGCCGGAGCGACTCGCCAGCCAACATAAAAAAAGGCGGAGCCTCGCATGAGACTCCGCCTTGTAAATCCGCCGCCGGCCAACCTCAGGACCGGCTGGCCCGTCCGTTGTTACTTCTTCACGCCTGGCCGCACCGGCAGGTTGTGAACGTCAAGATGGCAATCAAGACATCTCGGCACCTGCTTGTGAATCGCCTCGCCGTGCGGGTAGTTATGGCACTTCTGACATTGCGGAATCTGACCGTGCTTCTCATGACACCGCGCACAGCTCACCTTGCCGTGCTTGGCCTCGGTGGTCGACCACTTGCCGTACGCCTCGCCATGGCAAGCCTGGCAGGTATCAACCTTGGTCTCTTCACCGTGGAACATGATCTCCAGCGGCTTGTGCGGATTATGACAGGTCAGACAGTCCGCATAGACCTGGCCCTTGATATGCGGCTCATGGCAGTCGAAACAGGTCGGAATCAGGCCGTGCTTGGTATGACAGGCGGTACATCCCTGCTCGGTATGCTTGCTGGGGAACTGCGCCAGCAAGCCGCCGGGGCCGGCATGACAGATGCCGCACTGCGATTTGAGATAGTCATTGAACGCCACATTGCGGGGCGTATGCGGATTGGCGTGACACTTCAGACAGTCGGTGAACTGCTCGCCGTGCGGCAGGCTCAAGTGGCAATCCTGACACTTGGGCATCAGATCGGCATAGTTGCCCTTGGTCGGGTTGTAGGCGTGGAACTTGGTATGGCAGTTCTGACAGGCGAACTGATGCTTGCGCCCATCCTTCTGCAGGTTGTCAAAATGACGGGTATGGCACTGCCCGCACTGGGCAGGGGTCAATGCCGCCGGGGTCTTCTCGTACAACTCCGGCGTATGCGGAACCTTTACCATTTCACCGGCCGCAACCGGTGAAACCATGACCGCAACACAGAACCCGGCCAGCAAGGCCCGTCTTACCTTATTCAAGATAGTCTGTTGTCGTTTCATCTCACTATATTCCTAATGTTAAACTTATTATTTGACAATGTTATGCGCAACACCGTGACAGGAGCCACAGACCGGGAACTTGTTGTGGATTCCGGCCGGATGCGGCATGCCGTGACAATCCTGGCACTTGGGAACCGTCTTGTGCACCTTGGCATGACAGAAGGCGCACTCGAAGGTCTTGTGCTTGGCGTTGCTTGCCCGCAGCATATCAAACGCTACCCCATGGCAGGCGGCGCAATTCTCGGAAGCGACGTTATCCGGATAGGCGACCTGCAGCGGTTTGTGGGGGTTGTGGCAGGTAAGACAATCGCTCTGCTGCTGGCCTTCACTATGCGGCTTATGACATTCCGCACATTTGGGGATATAACCATGCCGCTCGCGGTGGCAGGTACTGCACTCGACGTTGGTGGTGTGCTTGCTGGGATACTGCTCGAGCGACGCCCGCTGGTCGGTATGGCAGGTCAGACAGGGAGCGGTAGCGTTGGCGGGAAGGGTAATATCCAACGGGGTATGCGGATTGCTGTGACAGCCGAGACAGTTGTCCAGACCGAAATGGGCGCGATCCTTGGCTTGATGGCACTTGCTGCATTGGGGAATGTTATCCCGGACAGAGGGGGGATGACCGACATGGCAGTCGAGACAGGTCACTTTTTCCTTATGCCGCTTACCGTTGGCGGCGATATCCCGCGGCGGCCCCTCATGGCACTTGATACAGTCGTCGGTGGACAACGTCGACGATGCCATCGCCTGACCCGTCAGACAGGAACCAACCAGAATGGCGGCCATCCCCAGAAGCCATGCAAACTTTTTCATACCTTTCACTTGAGTACTCATTACTCCTCCCTCTCTCTCAAAAAAACTGTTCCCAGGTCAGTATAAAAACCGGGCCAAACAGCCCAGCCCTCTTCATCAAAAGTCACTATACAGGAATCCAGATTTTCGACAATATGTGGATCGTTCAACCATTGCAATAGGCTACCTATTTATTTATGCATAAGCAACCCTTACCAGAATATCGCAAACTTCACTACAAATATCTGATTTCACATCGAATAAAAATTGAGCGGCCATTCAGCAACAACAAAAAAATTTGCCGCCCGCTTTTTTTTGCGCTATTCCGCGGCCTCCCCGCCTTCGGCCATGATCGCCTCCAACTCGGCCCCGTCGACGATCTCCTGCCTGATGAGAACCGTGGCCAGCCTCTCGATCTTATCCCAATGCTCCGCGACCAGTTTTTCCGCCCTGGCGGAGGCGTCGCTGATCCAGACCTGCACCCGCTTCTCCACCGTGCGCAAGAACAACTGCCGGCTGACATGCTGGCAGAGGGTGTCGGCCTGGACGTTGCCCAGTTCCTCATCCATACCCAGATTGGCGACCGCGAGATAGGCCTGGTGGGTCGCCACCTCCAGATCGTTGGCAGCGCCGGAATCAATGCCCCGCTCCCCGAACTGCTTGATGTTGGCGGCCCGCCCGGCCAGCAGCACACAGATGTTGTTGAACACCTCCTGCCGGGTCACGTTACCGATAAAATCCTCGGTGGAGTACGCGGTAAAGCCCAGGGTCTGCAAGCGGGGAGCGATGGTCACCTGCTCGATCTTGATCTCTGGCAACAATATATAGGAAAGCACCGCATGCCCGGCCTCATGGTAGGCGGTGACCTTGAGATCCTCCTCAAGGTTACGGATGTGCTTCTTCTCCACCTTGCTGCCGTATTTGATGATGTTGATCTGCTCGATGAGAATTTCCTCGGTGATCTGATCGAGCCCCTGACGGATTGCGGAAAGCGATGCCTCCTTGCCGATACGCCGCAGGTCATGGCAACTCATGCCGGAGAGGTAACGGACCACCTTCTCCACATCGATCCGGCCGTCGTTGGGCTTTTCGAGGATCTTGTCGATAAAAAAGCGACGCGCCTCGCGGTCCAGCTCCGGCGCCTCGATAAAGATATCGATACGCCCGGACTCCAACAGCGCCCCACCCACATCGTCACGGCTGTTGGCGGTGGCGATGGTAAAGACAAACTCGTTGGGGTCTCCGGAAACCGCGTCGATTTCCATCACCAGCGGATCCTCCGGAACCGGCGTCACCACCCCCTCCACCAGCCCCTTGACATCCATGCCGTCCAGAAAAACGATGCTCGGCGCATACTCCCGCGCCTTCTGATAGACCCGCCGCAGATAGCCGGGGTCGAACAACTCGCCCCTGGCCACAAACACATACGGCAGCCCCGCCTCCTTGGCAAAGGCCTTGCCGAGCATGGTCTTGCCGACCCCGGACGGCCCGGACAGCAGCACCCCCTTGGGCATCTCAATCCCGAACCGCTGGATCTTCTCGGGCGAACGGAGGATGGCGATGATCTCCCGCAAGCTCTGCTTGACGCTGCTGTTGCCGGCGATATCGTCAAAACCGATGCCGGAATACTCGATGCGCGGCCCCTCTTCCCGGACGAAGTCCCCGGCCGGGGGCAGCCTTCGCACCTGTGCGCGCCGCACGGTAAAGGTTACCCGGTCGTCGCGTCGCACCCTCCCCCATTCAAGCTCCACGGTTTCATTGTTCTTGAACAAACGGCGAAGCAATTCGCCGTTTTCCCGCAGGAGCGCGGCGAGAAAATCGGCCGCTGCCTTGGAGACGGCGAAACTGATCCGGGTCGGCGGCCGGTCCGTCTCCCGGATGCTGCTGGTAATCTTGTCGAGGATCAGATCGGGAAGCTTCTGCCGCACCCGCCGCATGGTCATGTCCGGCGCGAATGAAAGGGTCAGCAAGGTCGCCAGCGGCTCGAATTTCGGATAGCGCAGGGTAATCCCGCTCTTTTTGATGAAATGATCGGTGAACCTGCGCAGGGATTCGGCGCCGACCCGTACCATGGTTTCGAGACTCAGGGGGTTGAAGAGCACCACATAGCTTCTCGCCATGGCGGCGAGCAGTTTGGGGGCGATGGCGGGTTGGATCTGTTCGTAGACCACCTTTTTCTCGGCGGCCAGGGCATCCAGCAGCAAACCCTGGCCACGCGGCCTGTTTTCCGCGAAGGAGCGCCTAAATTCGCCGTTTTTGTAAAGCCCGCCGCCCATGGTCGAGGTGAAAACGACCACCAGAGCGCTGCAATCGAGGATACTTTCCGCGCCCCGCTTGCTGACCAGATCGAGGATGGCGAGTTGCAGCTTGTTGTCTGCCTTCTCGATGTTGTCAAAGATGACCACGCCGCCGGGGTTGTCGCGGATAAAACGAGGCAACTCCCCCTCCTGGCCCGCTTCGCCGCCGGGAATCCCCAAGAGCCGCGCCCCCTCCTCCAGATCGGCATACTGCTCCATGTCGAACAACTTGATGCCGTCCAGATCGTCAACATGCGCGGTCAGCGCCTCGGCCAGGAAGCACTTGCCTACCCCGCTTGGCCCCAGAAAGGTGAAAAAAGCGCGCGGCGGGGCCTCGACCGGCTTATAGGCCATCTGCACAAAGGCATCGACAACCTCATCCACGGCCGACCCCTGGTCGTAAACGATGGACTTGAGCCGCGACCGCAACTCCTCAAAGGACCGCAACATGTTTCCCTCCGGACCGTTTTGCCTCACCATGCGCCTCTTTGCCCCCTCAGGGCCATAAAAATTCAATATGTCCATCCACTTCCCGGAGGCCGACCCCGAATCCCGCCAACTGCCTGAACAGCGGCCGCCCGAACACAAACAATTCGACCTCCGCTGGCAGCCCGAGATCGACAATGGCGTGGTTCCGCAAGGCCAGATCCCGGCGCACCAGGTCCGCCAGCAAATCCCGGCATTTTTCGTTTGCCGGCTCGCTCCGCCACCCGGCCGTAGCCGTCGCCACCACCTCGGCGGGACACTCCCGCTGCTGATGCGCAATCAGGTCCAAAACCGGGTCCCCTGCCGCCACAATGTCGACGCGACGGATGGTATCTCGCCCCGCCACCGTCAGCAATTCCCCGGGGTCCCAGCACTTAAGCAAACGACACTCAAGCGGCCGACGGTCATAAATCCCGCAGGCGGATCGGCTCTCCTCAAAAAAAAGGCAGGTCCATTCGCCGCCGCGGCCGGTTATCTTCACCAGTTCGCCGACCGCGGCCTCTAGCGCGCCGCTGACGGGAGAATAGACGAATTCACCCGCCCGAATGGTCACCAGTTGCCGATAACCGATTGCCCCCTCTCGCAACAGGTCGGTGTCCTGGTGGTGCAGGGCCGGCCCACCCTTGCGGCAACAGGTTCCACACTGGCGGCAGCTTTTTTGTTGAATGCTCACTGATAATCCTTTGCGCAAGAAAAATTTGGCCCATTATACGCAAAAAAGGGCGCTTGCCAAAGCAATACGCCCTTTTTTTATCTCGGCGGGTACACGGTCGGCCCAAATCCTTCAGGCGCCCGCCCCCTTTTTTTTCAAAAACCCACCCAACCGCTTGTCGGTGGTCTGGATGTGCTGCAGGAACCACTGGTTCAACTCTGCCCGAATCTTGGTCGCCAGAACCAGCTTTCTGGTCCTGGTCACGAACTGATGAAACGTGGCCAGCATCAAACGGAAATCCTCATGTTCGGCCCGATGCTGTGCCGCCTCCTGGTATGCGGTTTTTTGCATCCACTCCTCTTCCTGGCCGAAATGGGTTTCCACATAGTCGTCAAGAAAAGTCAGCGTTCGGGAAACGACCTCCCTGCTCTGCCGTTGCTCAATGGCCTTATCCAGTGCGACAAGGCGATCAAACAGTTCCCGGTGTTGCGCATCCTGCCAGTCGAGACCGGTTTCAAACCCCCTTGACCAGTCAACCAGAGTAGCCGCCATATCCCCTCCCGAAAACGAACAATCCCAAAACCATCAGGAGGCATCCGGCAAACAATCTACCTAGGCGGCGGATAAGCACTTCACCCGCAACCCTAAGCAAACCCTTAAGAAATTCACCACCGGTGCCTATTGACACCCCCCTTGCCATATTTCTAAATTGAAAGTTGTATCTTTATACCGCTTTCCCCTGATACAAGCAAGGTTTGAAGAGTATTCAGAAGTATCAACATGATACCGGCAATCGCCCGTACGACAAGGCGGCGACATGCACCGGCGACTATGCCACCGGCACCTGCTCGGACTCCCGCCCACGGAAGGAATATGCTGAAAAAATTCACTGAGCCCGACATCCGGGCGTATCTGCTGCTCCTTGTGCTGTCGCAGGTATTGCTGATCGTCTTTCTGTACACGGAAAAGCAGCAGAAAAGAAATTTCGTCAACAATGACGTCATCACCAGAACACACGCCAACCTCGAAACCGTTCTTCTTTCATACAGCCGGGTCGCCAATATCGTCTTTGACGAAACCATCAACCAACCGGCGGTAACCAGCATCATCGCCGCGGCATACCCAGCCGACGGCCCCGCCCGGACAAAACTCCGCAACGATCTCCGCCAGAAGCTGGCCCCCACCTACCGCCTCCTGCTCGACAACGGCTTTCGACAATTCCATTTCCATTTCCCAGACGGCGTCTCTTTTTTGCGCATGCACCGGCCGGAACTCTTTGATGATCCGCTCTTTCGCTTCCGCCCCGGCGTTCGCATCGCCAACACCGAAAAGAGAGCGGTGGAAGGGTTCGAGGAGGGGCGAAATTATCACGCCTTCCGGTTTCTCTTTCCTATCGTGCACCAAAACACCCATGTGGGCAGCGTTGAGATCAGTGTTCCCTTCTACGCCGTGCAAAAGAGCCTGATCAAGGCGTACCCGGCCGAATACTTCTTCATGCTCAAGAAAAAAATCGCCAACCAGGCGCTCTTTTCCGATCAACAGGGCAACTACCTGCCTTCCCGCCTGAGCGACAACTATCTGATCGAAAAGAAAGACATTGAAAACCCCGCCGACCACCGGTTCCACATCGATGACGACACCCTGCAACAACTTGCCGCGGATCTGCGCAAATCCACCGCCTTTGCCCGACAACTCCGCACCGAGGAGCCGTTTGTCACCGAATGCGATGCCAACGGCGAAGATCTTCTCGCCGTTTTTATCCCGGTGCGCAACATCGAGGGAGCGGTGGCCGGCTATCTTTACTCCTACACCCGCGACCTGGCAGGGGCGGCGATCCAAAAAAGCTACCTTCTCACCTATGCCCTCGTCACCCTCCTGAGCCTTCTCCTGCTCGCCCTGCACAAGACATTCACGGATAAAACCCGCCACAGCCTGCACTTTCAACAGGCGCTGCTCGACTCGATCCCCACCCCGATCTTCTACAAGGACACCAGCGGCAAATACTTGGGATACAACAAGGCGCATGCCGAACTGCTCGGGGTCGACCAGAAACACCTGATCGGCAAGCCGGGCCACGATGTCTACCCGAAAGAACAAAGCAGCCAGCATTTAAAAAGAGAACATGCGCTGCTCGCCGAGGGCGGCATCCACCAGTACGAAACGGCCCACGGCGTTTCCGACGAGGACGATCAGCACCTGATGATCTACAAAACCCCGGTCACCAACGAGAACGGCGACGTTGTCGGACTGATCGGTTCGGTTTTCGACATCACCGAACTGAAGAAGTCGGAGCGGGAAAAAGAGGGGTTGCGCCGCCATCTGAAGCTGATTCTCGATTCGGCCGGCGAGGGCATCCTCGGTCTTGACCGGGAGGGGAAGGTAACCTTCTGCAACAAGGCCGCCGAAACCATGCTGGGCCGTCACGACCAGGAAATGCATGGCAAAACGCTCCCGGAAATCATCGACGCGGAAGGGGAAACCTTTACCGGCCCCCTCCTGCAGGGCGCCATCCACAACAACGCGCTCTTCCGGCACGCCAACGGCACCACCTTCCCGGTCGAGTACACCTCCACCCCGATCCTGGAAACGGACAATACCGTCAATGGCGCCGTGATCATCTTCCGGGACATCACCGCCCGCAAACTCGCCGCCGCATCGCTCAAGGAAAAAGAGGCCCAGTACCACAGCATCTTCAACTCAACCACCGACGGCTTACTGGTGCTCGATCTCGACGAACGGATCGTCGAGGCCAATGCCCGGGCGACGACGCTGTTCGGATACTCGCAAGATGAGTTCAGCCGCCGTTGCGGGCGGGACCTCTTCCAGCCCGCAGCTCAGCAGACCTTTATACAGTTCATCCAAGACTGCTCCGGGCATGCCGATCTCCACCTGGAGGCGGTGAGCCTCGGCAAAGACGCCGGCTCCTTCCCGGTCGAGATCAGGGGGACCTCCTTCGATTTCAAGGGCGTACCGCATATCCTGCTCATTCTCCGCGACATCTCTGTCCAGAAACAGGCCAGCGAGGAACTCCGCGCCGCCAAGGAAGGCGCGGAAGCCGCCACCCGGGCCAAGAGCGCCTTTCTCGCCAACATGAGCCACGAAATCAGAACCCCGATGAACGCCATCATCGGCATGAACCGCCTGGCTCTGAACACCAAGCTTTCCATCGAGCAGTATCACTACCTGAAGACCGTTCAGGATTCAGCAAACGGCCTGCTCCGATTGCTGAACGACATCCTCGATCTATCCAAAATCGAGGCGGAACAGCTCAGCATGGAGGCCCTGGCCTTCGATCTGCAGGCAACCATGGACGCGGCGATCAAGACCATGGCCATGCGCGCCCACGAAAAGGGGCTGGAGATATTCTCGCTCCTGGCCGAGCAAACCCCAACCGCGCTGATCGGCGACCAGATGCGTCTCAACCAGATCATTCTCAACCTGTTGAGCAACGCGGTCAAATTCACCGAATCCGGGTCCGTGTTCCTGCAATGCCGGGAGATGGAGGTGCAAGGCGACGGCAAGGCCACCACCCTGCATTTTTCGGTGACCGATACCGGCGTCGGCGTCCCCGAGAAAAAACAATTCTCCATCTTTGACGATTTCACCCAGGCGGACGACAGCATCGCCCGGGCCAAGGGCGGCTCGGGCCTGGGGCTTGCAATCTCCAAGAAACTCTGCCGGATGATGGGGGGCGATATCTGGCTGGAAAGCTCTCTCGGCAAGGGCAGCACCTTTCATTTCAGCGCCCGCTTCACCTTGGGAACCATCGGCAACCGCCCCGCCTTCAACATCGCTTCTGGCCGTTTGCCGGCCGGGATGCCGATTCTCGTCGCCGTCGAAAACGCCCAATACCGGCAAATCCTGCAAAAAAACATCAACGGCTGGGGTTTCCCTTGCAGCGAGGCCGGCAGCGGCCAGGAAATCATCGACAAGCTCAAATGGGCGCGGGAAGAAAACACGCCGTTCAACCTTATCCTCCTTGAACAACGCCTGGGGTCCCAGGGGATAACGGAACAACTGACCCTGATCCGCAAGGAGGAGGCATACGCGTCGACCCCGGTGATCCTCTTGCACTCCGCGGTCTCTGCAACCCCTTGCAAGTGGTGCAAGGACTTCGGCATCACCTTCTGCCTGAGCAAGCCCCCGGGACGGCAGGAACTGCAGGAGACCATGGAAGCCGCCCTGCAGGGGGGGAGATGCCAGACCTACAACCTGCAAATGACAAAAACGCCGACAGCTGCCGCCTCGGCCATGCCACCCCTGCGGATTCTGCTGGTGGAAGACAACAACGCCAACCGGGAACTGGCCCGGCTGGTGCTGGAAAACGGCGGCCACAAGATCCATGAGGCCGCAAACGGCCTGGAGGCGCTGGAACAGCTATGCCAGCACCACTTTGACACCATCCTCCTCGACGTGCAAATGCCGGTGCTGGACGGTCTTGCCACCGCCCAAATCATCCGCCAATGCGAACAGAACAAGGAGATCCCCGGTGAGGTGAACCAGGAGTTGCTCCGCAGACTGAAAAAGGAGATCAGCGGCACCCACATCCCGATTGTGGCGATGACCGCCCACGCCATGGCCGGCGACCGCGAGATGTGTATCGGCGCCGGCATGGATTACTACATCACCAAGCCATTTCTGCCCGAAGACGTCTATTCAATCCTGAAGCAGTTGTTCAGTACCGCGCAGCCCGGTGCCGGTCTACGCCCGGAACCTGCGCACAAGGAGCAAGCAGCGACGATGCAAAAACAAATTCCCAAAACCGTGGCTTGCCCGAAATTGGTCCGGAAACATCTGGTTTCCGCCTGCCGCATCCCGCCGGAACGGGTTGATCTTCTGCTCAACACCTTCCGCTTGACCCTGGCCGGCTACCTTGATGATGCGGAACTTGCCCTGTCGACAGGCGATGCCGCCGGACTCCGCCTGGCCGCGCACAGCCTCAAGGGCGGTCTGCTCAACATGGGCCTGAATGAATGGGCGGATGTCGCCTACGTCCTTGAATGCGACGCAAAGGAGGGCAAACTCGATCCTGAGAAACACACCTCCCTCATCAACAGGGTGGACGAAGGGATTTCCCCGCTCTTCTGCGACAGCTGATCTTCCTGTCTGCCGCCCCCCCTTCCGTGCCGATTTTTCTGCCAACTGCACGAATGCGCTTTGCCGCTGGTTTTTTCCTCTCCCATCGTGTTATATCTTCTAGCATGGATTATTTCTTTCAGGAGGAACCATGCCGGCAGCAACCGAGCCAACCCCCATCGACTATCTGATCGTCGACAGTCGACCGGAACGACGGGAGTCCGTGGCCAACATCCTCGCCGCCGACGGCGGTTGCCGCATCCAAAGCGTCGGCGACGCGCGCTCCGCCCGTGATGTGCTCTATGCCCACCAGGTGCTTTTTGTCATTGTCGCCAACTCCATGCCCCGGATGACCGGCGTGGAGCTCCTCCGCCTGATCCGGCGAATTCCACGCTACCTGGAGCTGCCGGTGCTGATGTTGTTTGACGAGGCCGATGAGGAAAAGGCGCGGGCCGCCCATGAGGAAGGCGTTAATTACATCCTTGCCGGCGAGGTTACCGAGTCTGCCCTGCAAAACGCCATCGGCTTGATCCGCAAGCAGAAACAGGAACAGTCCCCTAGCCAGAAAGCGCTACAGGCGGCTCGCACCATGTTTCTGCAGCGGGACTACGAACAAGCGATCCAAATGACGCTGGCCATCGAGGGGATCGCCAGCAACCCCGAAGCGCTCCACCTGCTCAGCGAATGCTACTACCGCCAGAAAAACTATGAAAAGGCGCAGCAATATCTGAAAAGATTGATCGCCACCCCCACCAGCCGCACCATGCATCTCCTGAGCAAGGTCTGCATGGCGGAAAGTCAGTGCGGCGACGCCATTGCCCACCTGACCAAGGCCAACCTCCATTACCCCACCAACCTCGACCTGAAGATCGACCTCGGCAAGCTCTATCTCAGCCTGGGGATGGAAGACCAGGCCAAGAGCCAGTTTGAAGCGGTGCTGCAGCAAAACCCCTCGGATCTCAACCTGATCAAGATGGGCAAGGCCTATCTGGTGAGGGGCAAGCTCGCGGAAGCGGCCGTCTTTCTTGACAAGGCGGAACAACCCATTCCGGAAGCGGCGTCCATCTTCGCCCAGTTCGCCGCCGCACTCGAAAACAGCGGCGACCTCCCGGCCGCGGTGCGCCAGTACGAAAAATGCCTGCAACTGCTGCCGGACAACACCACCTATCTGCTCAACCTGAGCAAGCTCTACCTCAAGACCGACCGCCGCGACCAGGCGGCCGCGATCATCAACGACCTGCACCACCGTTTTCCCGACAACGAAATGATCAACAACATCTTCAGCTATCTGCAGAATCACTAACGCCGTGCCAGCAGGCGAGTTCGCCAAGCGCCGTGGAGTGCTTGAGATACAGGGGCCCCGCTGGGCTCAACGTCAGCCGGCGGATCTCGGCAAGCAGTCGCGACGGGGAAAGGGGGGGCGATTTCTGCGCGGCCAGGGAAGAAACGTAGCCCCACATGTGCAGGAGGGTGTTGCCGAGCGCTGCGGGCGGGGGCGGGGTGCGCAGCCAGCCTGCCAGTTCCAGCGCCAGCTGCGCAAAACCGATCCGCCTCGCCGCCACCTCGCCGCCGTAATGGCGATAGGCATTGTAGTCCCTGGCCATCACCGAGTACTTATGCCTCGCCCACAACTCCTGACAGTTGCGAGGCAACGGGATGCGGCCGGAAGGCCGCTCCAGATATTTTTGCCCGAGGATTTGGTACTGACCGGCGGGCGGATCGATCCAAATCGCCGGCCACCTCACCTCCTGCGCAAGGCCCGGCAGCGGGCTGCGATGATGAAAGCCGCGCAGGTCCATCTCGGCCACCAGCTGACAATGCCGCATTGCCAAACCGCCAAGGCACTCGCGCCACCGCATGGTCTCCGGGTGACGGCTGTACCCCTTCTTGCCGTTGACCAGGATGGAAACGATTCCGTGCAGCTCCCGATGTTCGCCCAGCAGACTCTTGTCGTTCAGAAAGCCCGGATCGAGATCCCATATCCGCATGCGCCCTTCCCCTTCCGGCCGGAAGAATTCAGCCGCCCGCCAGCTTGACCGTATAGCCCTGTTTTTGCAGCTCAACGAGCAGCGGCTGCCGATGATCGCCCTGAATCTCCACCACCCCGTCCTTGACCGTGCCGCCACTGCCGCACTGCTGCTTGAGCCGCTTGGCCATCTGCCTGAGGTCGTCGTCCGCCAGGAGCAGGCCGGTGACGAGGGTCACCCCCTTGCCCTTGCGCCCCTTGGTTTCAAGGGAGAGCCGCACGATGCCGTCCGCCTTGACCGGCCGCTTCTTCTCCACTTTGCAGCCACACTGGCCGCGCGCCTTGCCGCAACCGGGGCAGAGCCTGCCATGTTCGGTGGAGTAGACCAGGCCTCCGTTGTTGTCGTCTCGCTTGGGCATCGTTTCTTTCCTTTGCCGCCGGGCTTCAGGCCCCGAACAGCTTCTGCCGAAAGATGAAAAAGACCGCGCCGAGGATGCAGCACGCGGCCCACAGGTAATCGAGCTTCAACGGCTCCTTCATGTACAAAAAGGCAAAGGGCACGAAGACGCTCAGGGTAATCACCTCCTGGAGGATTTTCAGCTGCCCGAGATTGAGGGCCTGATAGCCGATCCGGTTCGCCGGCACCTGCAACAGGTACTCGAAAAACGCCACCCCCCAACTTGCCAGCGCCGCCAGCAACCACGGCTTGCCGTTCAGCTCCTTGAGATGCGCATACCAGGCAAAGGTCATGAAAATATTACTGCAAAACAGCATGGAGATCGACAGGAGTACGGGCTTCATGTTCACCAACCGGAGTGAAAAAAGGGGGAGATGCGACTTGCCGAAACAACGCGGAAATGCGTCAAGCGATCAGCCGTCTGCCTGGCTGTCGATGAACCCGTAGCGCCGCCGCAGTAACGGCAAGCGGAAGACCAGGGCGGCAAGCAGGGTGAAAAGGGCCACCCCGCCAAGGATCAGCGCCAGCCTGGTCCACGGCAGGCCCATGGATTGCCGGTACTGCACCAGTTGCATGCCGGTGCCCACCCATTCAAGGCTGGCCAACACCAGCCCCGCCTGCGCCAGATAGACCACCCACTTCCGGCGCAACAACAGCAAGCCCAGCACCGCCACGGTGATCGCCACCGCCAGCCATTGCTGGTTGCGAAGAAAATGCGCACCGACAAGCACCCCGCTCAGAATGACCGGCAAAAGACGAACGATCTGCATCATCAATCCTCCTCCAAGGCGGTTACCCCGCTTCTTTCTCCATTGCGACGAAGCAGCAAGGTCATCCCGTCGCTGCCGTTTCCACCTTAGCCTTCGTTGAAAAACCTGGCAATATGATCCTTGGCTTCGGCAAGGGTCGAGTAGTGGCCTATTCGGAGGGCAGGGTTGCCGGCAATCATGGCCGAGAGGGTGTGGGCGGCATCGCTGCGGAACAGGCAGAGAATCCGCTTGCCCCGCGCCTCTGCTGCGGCGATCTCGTAGCCAACCCCCAACGAGGGGGTCGATACCTCGGCGATGACCAGATCGGCGCTGTCAAGCCAGGCCATGTCGCGGCTGTAGATCGCCGCCTCGCTAATCCCCTCGTCGCCGGCGGCATCCAGCCGCGGGTCTGCGACATGACTGGTGAGAACCCGGCCCAGGCCGGTCAGATGACTGACCAGCTCCCCGTAAAGCCGCACGTCCTCCCGGCCGCCGCGAATGGCGCCGGCAAAATAGATATTCCGCTCTCTCCCTCTGTCCATGCTGCCTCCTTACTCCCTCTTCTCGCCGAGGCCGAGGGTGATCCAGAATACCCGGCCCAGCGACCGGAGCGGTTGACTGGCCCGAATGAGATGGTGCAACTCCTGCACCGGCGGCTTGCCCTCTTCGGTGGGCAGCCGGAACATCAGCCCGGCCGCGGCCAGGCCGCAGAGTCCGGCAACGACGAAGCAAAGCCGGAACCCGGCCAACCCAAGCTGATCGATGAGCGCGCCGGCCAGGATCGGCGGCACGCCGTGGGCCACCGAGACACTCAGGATCCACAGCGTGGTGTACCCCACCCGCCCCTCCTCGTGTACCCGGCAGAGCATGCCGCGGGCCGCCACCATTACGAAGGCGGCGTTGAAAACGGTGGTAAAGACCAGCGCCGGCAAGACCAGCCAATCCGTCAACCGGCCGGCCGGCAGCAACCCCAGCCAGGCCAGGGCGAACAGGGCGTGGCCGCAGAGCAGCTGGATCATCGCCGGCACGCTGCCGAAGCGGTCCGCGACCCGACCCCAGAAGCGGACGGAAAGGGCGACGCCGACGCCGCCGGCCGCCAGCAGCAGCATGATATGGGTTTCACTGTAACGGAGGACGTCGCGCAGGTACATGACCGTGGCCGCGTTCAGCCACATCAGGGAAGAAAGGCCGAGTACGGCCAGCGCCAGAAAGGCAAGATAGCCCCGGTCCGCCAGCACCCGCCCCAGGGCACGGCCGGGATCATACGTGGCGCGCCCCTCCCCGGAGAGTCCGGCGCCGCCGGGAATCCGCGCGATCAACAGCACACTCAACAGCCCGGCCGCCACCCCGACCCCGTAGATAATCAAAAACCGCTCCAGCCCCACGGCCATGGCCAGCACCCTCGCCATCGCGAAGGCGAGCAGAATGGCGATGGCCTGGCTCAGCATGGTTTCGAGGGAGAGATAGGTCCCCATCCGTTCGCGGGGCACGATCTCATGCAGCCAGGGATACCAGCCGCCCACCCCCACCGCCCGGATCACCGAAAAACCCAAGGTGGCAAAGAGGAGCAGGTGCCAGCCGGCCGCCTCACCCCACCGCGCCATTACCCAGGGCATGCCGAATACAGGGAGGAGCAAGAGGTTGCGGCCGAGCCAGGAGTAAAAAAGGAGCCGCTTGGGGCCAAGCCATTCCACCAGCGGATAGGCAAGGAGAACCAGCAGCATGGAGAGCGGCATGAAGGAAAGCAGCACCCCCACCAGGGCAGGCGGCATGGCCACCGCCCTGGCGAAGAGCACCAGGGCCGGACCGACCACGCATTGCCAGGAAACAACGTTGACGCCGGTGAAAACAAGAAAGAGTCGCGACGGTGCGGAGAGTTCACGCACCGCCGCAGGCAGTGAGGGCCGCATTATGTGTTGACGAAACGGAAACCGCGCATGAGGTTATTCTTTGCGGGTAAAACGCATATCCGCCTCGGGCTCGATCCCGAGGGCGCCCATCACCCGGTTGGTGTAGTTGAAGTAGCCGGTAATCTGCACCGCATCCAGGATATCCCGGTCGGTAAAGCCGTGCCGGCGGAGGCCTTCGACATCCGCCCGGCCCAGCTTTTGATGGCTCAGGGTCATCTTTTTGGCAAAGTCAAGCAGGGCCCGATTTGCCTCGCCCAGATCGACCGTGGTGTAATCTTCCTGTATCCGGCGCACCTTCGCTTCGTCCTTGATCTCTTCACGGAGATCGTTTTCGTGGCTCTCCACTCAGTAGTGGCAACCGTTGAGACTCGAGGTGACGGTGGCGAGCAACACCCGCTGCAGGTGTGAGAGTCCGCTCTCCATGGTCATCAGATGCCGGTAGAGCCCCCGCCCCATGTTCATGATCCCGGGCCGCAAGCTCTGAATCTTGACCAGGTTGATGACATGGCCGAACTTGGCCGTGGTCTGGTCGTAGATCTCCTTCAACTCACCGGTGGCCTCTTCCTCCGGCACGGTTTTGATCCAGCTCATCACTCCCTCCTGTTGGTCGGTTTATTTCGTATCCGGGTAGATGTCCAGTTCCGGATACAGTTTTCGCGCGCAATCCGGGCAGATGCCGTGGCTGAACTCCGCCTCGGAGTGAAGGCGGATATACTCCTCGATCTGTTTCCAGTAGCCCTGGCCATCCTTGATTTTTTTACACGAGGCGCAGATCGGCAAAAAACCGCGCAGAACCTTGACCTCGGCCAGTGCCTGCTTGAGTTCCGCGATCACCGCGTTGAGTTTCTCTTCCGCCTCCTGACGCAGAAGGATTTCCTTACGGGCCAACAGGAGGTCGCGCTTCACCTCGGCAACCTCCTGAAAGATCGCCATCACCGGCCTGGTTTCGATCCCATTCCCGTGGATCTTGTTCTGCCAGGTGAGATACGCCCACAAAAACGGGCAGGCAAAAACCGAGATGACCAACCGGCTGACAAGGGTGCCGGTCATGATACTCAAGTAATCGGGCGAACCGGCAAAGGCGCCGGTGGCGAACAGCAGGACATCGAGCCACATCACCCCGAGCAGGGTGACAAAGGAGCGCAGGCAGAGCCGCAGCCGAAACTGTGGTTGGCCGAAATACTCCCAGGCCACGCCCAGAAAGAGCAGGTCAAGCAAGGTTGCCAGGACCGAGGCGACATTGATCCGCAGGCTGGGGATGGGCACATAGGTCAGCGGGTCCACTCCGGAAATCCGCATCTGCAGATGCAGCACCAGAGCGATCAACGGCACCATGATCGACACCCCGACGATGGTGGAGATGGCGATCCTGGTCGCCCGTGGCCCGTCAAAGACGTAGATGACAAAGACGCCCAACAGCAGCGAGGTATAAAAAACCGTTGAGCCGACCACGAAGGTGATGCCGAAAAATTGCGCCTCCACCCCGGCATCGGTGACCCAGGACATCACTGCGGTAAGGCCGCCGATCAAGGCGTAAAAATGCGCCAGTCCGAAGCGGTTGCGCAACGCATGCGCTCCCAACACCAAAAAATAGACCGCCACCGCCTCCAGGGCGAGGATCAGCAAATCATAATGCATGCGTCTTCCTTGCCGGTTTCCCCCGGCGGTTGCGACGTGATCCGGCGCGACAGAACAAGATGACCCTGAACAGCGGCAGCGTTGGCCGGCCATGCCGGTACCCAAACGCCCGCGACAACCCGGCCGCTACTTCACCCGATGGGTCTTGGATATCTCATCTAG
>JAOUHH010000147.1 GCA_029865195.1 Desulfobulbaceae bacterium | reverse complement strand
GTCACCACCAGGATCGGCTGATCGTTGTCGGCAAAGAGCTGTTCCATGGCGCGTACGGCCCGTTGCTGCACCGCCGCGATGGTTTCGCAGCCCGCCACCGTAAAGCCTGCCGGATCGGCCAGCCAGGTGGGGTATTCATCGCCGAACCGGGCGCGGATCTCGTCTTTGGTCAATGCGTCCCAATGGGGCAGGAAGATCTCGTTGAAGGCGTCGTTGGTTGCCACCGGCACGCCGAGGGCATCGCCGATGATCTCGGCGCTCTGCCGGGTGCGCGGCAACGGCCCGGCAACGATGCGGCCGATTCCCTTATCCCCGAGCCGAGCGGCCAGCCCCCCGATCTGTTCGATGCCGTCGGGGTGGAGCGGCTCCTGGCTGCGGCCGGCGAACCGTTTTTCCTTGTTGGCGCCGGTGACGCCGTGGCGGATAAGATAGATGGTTGGCATGATGTGGGTCGTATTGAACGAGAAAATTCTTGCTGGAAAGTCGTACGGTGGAGTAGTGTTGACAACCTGATTTGCCCAAAACTTCTACGCAAAAACCGAGAATTTAGCAATAGGAAAGCGAGATCATGCAAACTGGAAAATTCCGGAAGCCATCCTTTGTTGTACTTCCCTTCATCCTGGTAGTCTTGTTGGGTTCCGTCCTGCCCGTCTTCGCGCAGGCGCCCAAGAAGGTCGCCATCCTCCCCTTTGATGTCCTGGCGGCCAAGGATTTCGCCTATCTGCAGGAAGGGGTGCGGGTGATGCTGGCGAGCCGGTTGGCGGCAGGCGCCGGGGTGACGGTGGTGGACCGGGCGGCGGTGGATCAAGCCCTGGCCGGCAATGGGAAAGCACTGACGCCTGAGAAGATCGTGGGGCTTGGCAAGAAGCTGGGCGCCGATTATCTGGTGACCGGCAATCTCACCGCCATGGGCGGGGTCAGCCTTGATGCCAAGGTCCACACCGTTGCCGACGGCGGGGTGCAGAACTTCTTCGCCACCGCCGCCAAGGAGGGCGAGGTGATCAACGCCGTCGATCAGTTGGCCTGGGACGTAGCCGCCAAGGTGTTCGGCGTCACCCCGCCGGCCGGGCGCGGCAGCGTTGCCACGTCCGTTCCGGCGGCCCAGGCGGCGGCGCAATCCCCGTATCAAACCGTCCATCCTGATCGTGGCTTCAGGTCTCAATATGGCGGCGGTTCGTCGCCGTTTCTTTATGCTGGCGGCATGGCCGGCCCCGGCGGATTTACCAAGAGCCGGAACTTCAATATGGATCTGCAGGCCATGGAGATGGCCGATGTGGATGGCGACGGCCAAGCGGAGGTCATCCTCGCCGCCCGCCAGGAGGTCAAGATTCTGCGGCGTGAGGCCGGGCGCTTGACCGATATCGGTTTTGTCAAAAGCGGTCCTCGCTTTAAGATTCACGGGGTTACGACTGCTGATTTGAATGAGAATGGCCGGGCCGAAATCTATGTCAGCGCCGCCGATCATCAACAGCCCAATTCCTTTGCGGTGGAATGGAACGGCAAGGAGTTAGCGCCCATTGTACAGGATGCCCGCTGGTATCTGCGGGTCGTTTCCCTGCCTGGGGAAGGCATGGTACTCCTCGGCCAACGTGCCGGGACCGACAACCCGCTCAGGCCCGGCATTTATCGTCTTGCCCTGAAGGAAGGCAATCTCGTCGAGGGTGAGAGTTATGCTGTGCCGACCGGCGTCAACCTTTTTGACTTCAGCGTCGGCGATATCGACAGCGACGGCAGCAGCGAGATTGTATCCATCGATCAGCATGACCGGCTGCGGGTCTGGAACACCGGCGGCAGTCTCCAGTGGAAGAGCGATGAACATTATGGCGGCACAACCCGTTTCATCGGTGGTAGTCCGGACCTCGGCGGCAAGACCACCATTGAGAACCCGGAGGATGACAAGAGGATCTATATCCCCAGTCGGATCATTATTGCCGATGTCAACAACGATTCCTTCAACGAGGTGGTAATCAATAAGAACCTCTCTTCTGCCTCACGGCTATTTGAAAAAATGAAAAACTATCCCAGCGGCGAGATACATGCGCTTTCCTGGAACGGAATTGGCCTGACCGAGTTGTGGCGAACCAGAAAGATCGACGGGTATATCTCGGATTACCTCTTCCAGTCAGCCTCCGACCAGCTTAACGCGGAACTGGTGGTGGGGGTCGTGTTGGGCGGGATGACCATGGACCTCCTTGCTGAACTGCGTTCGACGTTGCTTACCTACCAAGTGCCGATGAAACCAGTTGAGAATAAATAGTCATACTTTATCTAAGTTGATGATTGATTAGATCTTATCGGTGTGGTTTGTGTGAAATAAATTTATAAAAAACTTGACATTCCACAAAAATCAATGTCTACAGTAAAGCTGATAACATTTCCGTGCCTTACGAATACTGCTCATGACGCCGCTTCGCGGCACGGAGCGAAGGTTGGAGCGTCGCAACGAGGAGGTGGTTAACCAGCCTGTAAGTTAGGGGCGCGCAACTTAAAGTAAAAGTATGGAAAATGTATCACAAGGGAATAGAGTTTTCTTAAACCAGCAACACAAACAAAAAGGGGATGTAACAATGAAAAAAATTCTTTCCGCTGTGGCCGCTCTCGGCCTTGTCGCCGGTGTGGCCACTGTAGCCACCGCCGCTGATTTTACCGTCACCGGCAATTACAAGGTTGAAGGCTACTACATCAACAATGTAATTGATGCTGATGGCGCAACAGATCTCAATAACGCGCTTGGCAGGACCGGTACCAATGTACTTAGTGCTGGTGGCGCCAATGCTTTTGAAGAGACCGGGTCTGATTCCTTTTACATGCACACCTTCCAGATGCTGCCGACCATGAAGGTCAACGATAACATCACCATGAAGAGCGATATCCGTCTTCGTAAGGAAGCCATGTGGGGCACCGGCGACGATTCTGGCGCAACCACCAACACCACCGTTTCCGGTGTTGATGTCAACAAGATCTACATGGAGTACGCTTCTCCCGTCGGTAAGATTACCGTTGGTCGTACCCCTGCAGGCGCTTGGGGTTCTTCGTTCTTGAACTCCGCCACCGCAGCCAACCGGATCATGTGGGCACCCTCCATGGTCTCCGCTCCTTGGTCTGCATTGGTTTATACCCAGAAGACCACCGAGGCCGATTCCCAAGGTTTGGCTACCAATGATCAGGACACCGACCAGTATCATGTTGGCGTTGGTTATACCACCAACGATGCCAAGCTTGCGGTTGGTTACTTCCATAACGTAAACGGTGCAACCAGCACGACCGACTATCAGATCGATGTCGATGGTATGTTGAAGTTTGCTGGTAACTATTTCGTTTCCGGTGAATATGCCCATATCGGTGGTGAGAAGTCTGCTACCGGCGACTGGGATGCTGATGGCCTCTTGTTGGCCGTTGGTGGCGATTTTGGTGCACTGTCTGTACATGGTGCATACGTTTATGCATCTGGCTGGGATGGCACCGGTAACGACGACGAGGCCCTCATGAACAAGACCAAGAGTCTTGGCAAGGACTTCCAGCCCCTTTACATCTTCACCGGTGATGCCATGGGCATCCTGAACCATGATGAGAAGAGCGGTCTGAATGGTACTGCCGCAGTAGCAGCATCTCTTGCTGGTGTACATTGCTACGCACTCATCGCCGACTACAAGGTGTCTGATCGTTTGACCCTTCATGGCGCAATCGCTTATGGTAAGGCTGACGAGACCGCAGCTTATGGTGCAGCAGTAGATGACTCCTTCGGTATGGAGTATAACGTTGGCGCCGCTTACAAGCTGCTTGACAACCTTACCTACGAAGCGCATTTCGGTTATGTTGATGCAGGCGACTTCTTCCAGATGGGCGATGCAACTGCAGATATTCAGGATATCACCCTGTTGAGCCACTCCTTGACCATGAAATTCTAATTCGATCTACAATGATCTGATTAGAAGTTTCAAGTCAGAATAAAAAAGCCCCGGTGGAAATTCCATCGGGGCTTTTTTTATTAATGCTTTTATTTTGGTAATTTTAAAACTCTACTGCCAGTTGCATGGTGACGGTCCGGGCGTCGTTGCCGGTGCCGCCGTCGCTGACCTCGTAGTCCTCGTCGTGGATGTACTCAAAGGCGAGGCTGGTGTAGTCGATCAGGCCGATGCCGATGCTGCCCATATACCGTGCCTCGGGCAAGCCCAGTGCCACGGCCTCGTCGCTGCCCTGATAGCCGATGGCAAAGGTGGTTTCGTGGCCCAGGATTTCTTTGGTGTGTGACAACTCAAGGTTCCAGGCCCTGGGCTTTGCGCCTTGGCCGTTGAAAGCCAGGTTGGCGGCGTTAAAGGATTCGGTTGCCGCCGTGTACTCGGCGATCAGGCCACAGTTGTTACGGTTGTAAACCAGGTGTGCGGTGATGCCGCCGACCTGACCGGCAATATCGTTTTCCGCTCCAAGGTTGTTGAGGCCGTCGGTGAGGCCGTTGCTGTCGGCGATGTTGCTGATCCAGCCGAGGCCGGTATCCAGGCTTACATGCTCCCGCTCAAACCCGTAGCCCAGGGTTGCGCCCACCCCGCGGATCAGGTTGTCCTTGCCGGTTTCCTTAACATCCCCGTTGAAGGCGTAAGTCGCGCCGTAAAACCCTTCCTTTTCAAAGCCGACTAGGACCGCGTCTTCATTGGTCTCCCCCAGGTTCAAGGTCAGCGGGTCGCTGATCATGTTGCTGGCGAAGTTGCCGAAGGGGACATACATCTTGCCTGCGGTCAGGTAGAGGGGCGATTTGTCCCTGTTGCACAGGGTGATGGTGCCCTCGTCGACGCGCAGGTTGGTGCCATCCTCATACTTGAAGAGGATATGGCCGCTGGACCACTCCGAGATGTTGGCGTCGATGCCAAGTTCCACCGTGGCCAGGCTGATATCCGAGCTGTCGGTGTGGTCGAAGGCGTGGCCGCTTGTCGTCTCCGCCTCGATCAGGCCGCTGATGCTCACCCTTTCGTTCAGTTGTGCCATCGGCCCTTGCGCCGCCATTTCCAGCTTGGTTTCTATCTCTGCCTGCGTATTTTGGTTTTCAGCCACCTGTTTTTCAAGTTTGCCGATCCGTTCCATCAGCAGTCTGTTTTGCTCCTTGAGCGCCGCAAGTTCCTGGGTGACGTCAACCCCTGTCCAACCTGGTGTCGCCGTCATGGTTACCGCCAGGCCGATGGCGAAGGCGCATATTCTTTTTTTCATTGTTCCTCCTTGAGTTGGGTTTTGTCACTGGTGTGATTTGTATGATTTTTGTTGTTACCTTTTTGGCAAAAGTAACAACAAGTCGTCGTTCAATGCAAGGGATGATTGGCTGTGGGCGGGAAATTATGCCGAATCAGGGGCGGGTGATCAGTTCCGTGAAGTAGGCAATCGACGGGAAACGGTTTGAGTAGATGATCGGCAGCTTGCTGCTGGGGCGGGCGACATAGATGAGATTCTTTATACCGTGCGCCTGTGCCGAGGCGAGAACCGCCTCGTTGTCGTCGGCAAGGAGGGTTTTTGTATCGTCGTACGGGATGATCCTTTTCAGCTGTTCCCAGAAGCGTGGATCTTCCTTGGCCAGACCCACCTCCTCGGCGCAGACGATGCTGTCGAAGTTTTCGCCAAGGGCGGTTTTGCGCATCTTGATATCCAGGGTTTTGGAGTGGGCGTTGGTTACGATATACAACCGCTTGCCGATCCCCCGGCAGTATTTCAAAAATTCTATGACGTATGGATGGACCTTGATCAGGTCGTCAACACGTGTTTTGAGATCGGGGATGTCGAGACCGAGTTCATCGGACCAGTAATCGAGGTCGGTCCATGACAGGGTGCCTTGTTGCTGCCGAAACCGGGCCAGCAGTTTCTGCTGCGCCTCATCGGTGGTGAGATCGTGTTTAAGTCCGAAATGCTCGGGCACGTATTGGTGCCAGAAGTAATCATCGAAATGGCGATCGAGCAGGGTGCCGTCCATGTCGAGCAGCACGGTGTCGATCATCGACCAGTCGATGGCTGGTGTTATCTTTTGGATTTCGTTTTTATTCACCTTTGCAGCGCTTCCTCAATCCCTAAAATTGACCGGATCGGCTCCCCAAAAACCTCCCCCGCCATAAAACGCTCCAGAATCGCTTGTACGGCATTTTTCTCTTCTTCGCATACAATCAGGCCAGGGAGTGGTCGTGCGCGGCGTAGAGACCTGTTTCCGTCGTTTTTTTTGTCGTTGCCCTCGTCTTGTTGGTAACCTGCCAGGATATCGAGCATTTTTCCCCAATATTGGCCCTGCGCGAGGTGTTCGATGAGTTGGGTGTAAACGGTATTGACGGTGAGGACCAGCGGGGCGACCTCTGCGCTGCCGGTTACAGCACAGTTGACATACGAGACAAAGGCACGGCAGCCAAAGGGGCGTACCGGATAAATTGAACAGCTGTGTTCATGGAGAAAGGGGCAGGGGGTGAAGTCCCACTCCTCATGCACGGTACCCTCCGGCTCGCGGCCGTGCAGGCAGAATTCGGCAAAGGCATTGGTGGTAAGTGCGTTGAACCGTGACGGCTTTCTTGCCGCGAGTATGCGCGCAAGCTCGGGCAGGCGGTTTTGATCGCGGAGATACCCCAGGATGACCTCCCCCTCAAGGGAGGTCATGGTAACGCTCTGGGTGCAGCATGAGGAGCAGCCTCGCGCGCAGGCGAGTTGCATGCCGTCGGTCCATTTGCCGTGTAGATGGTAAATTCGGGCGAGAAGCTCTTTCTGCGCCGAGGCGGGGAGAGTTGCCATCGTGTAACTATTTGAAATTATGATATTTAACGTGTGAGTGGTAATTAGACCACCAGGCTGCCAATCAGTTCCTGGATAGAGTCAAGCTGGTTTTCCTTGAGGTATTCGGTAATCCCGACCAGGATCTCTTCCGTGACCCGGGGATTGACGAAGTTGGCGGTGCCAATCTCGATTGCTGTTGCCCCGGCGATCAAAAACTCTATGGCGTCTTCGGCGTTACTGATGCCGCCGATGCCGACCACCGGAATCTTGACCGCCTTTGCCACCTGCCACACCATTCGCAGGGCAACAGGCTTTACCGCTGGGCCGGAAAGCCCGCCGACCACGTTGGCGAGCTTCGGTCGCCGGGTTTTGCTGTCGATGGCCATCCCGAGCAGGGTATTGATCAGCGATACCGCGTCCGCGCCCCCGGCCTCCGCCGCCTTGGCGATGGTGG
>JAOUHH010000146.1 GCA_029865195.1 Desulfobulbaceae bacterium | reverse complement strand
CCCCTTGTCCAGCAGATCGAGATAGCGAAGCGCCATGTCATGATCATCGGGGTCCTCCCGCATGCTCTTCACGCAATTCTGCATGCCGCCGAGCGGATTATTGATCTCATGGGCGATGCCGGCGGTGAGGCGGCCGAGAGCCACCAGTTTCTCGTTCTGAAAAACCTGCTCCCTGGCCTTGTCGAGTTGCTGTTGCGAGGTGGTGAGACGATCACAGAGTTCCGCGAACTTGCCGGCGAGCTGCCCGACCTCATCCGGTCCGGCTGGCAGTTCCCCAAACTCACCGGCCACCGGATAGCGTTCCATGGCAGCCGCGAGCAGCCCGAGACGCCGCCCCACCAGCACCTCGAACATCAGAAAGATCGCAACGCCGACAACCAGAATGGTGCCGACCCCGATCAACAGCAACTGCCTGTTGTTCTGCGCGATACTGGCAAAGGCCCAATCAACGGGGATGGTGATGCTGAGGCCGCCGCGGATATCGCCAACCGCGTAACCCTGCTCATGATGACACTCTATGCAGGCCTCTTCCACAACCAGAGGGGCGATATAACGGAGAAACTTGCCTTCGCTGTTGCTGCTGATCGCGCTCCGCTCACGGAGTCCGGATTCAAAAAGATGCAGACTTTCGCGTTCGAAATCGTCCGGGGCGTTGCCGGGATTCAATGGCTTCAGGCTGGTAACCCGGAAACGGCTGACCCCTTCCCGATGGGCATATTCGGAAAGCTCCCTGGTCACCATGGCCGGATTGCGCTTCACGAAGTGGCGGCCCTTTTCATCGACTATCTCCGCCTCAGGCAGAAACTGGTTGGCCTCGACACCGGGTGTCTTCAACAAGAAGATGCCGTTATGATCGGCTACCCATTTTCTGGTCAGGGTAATCTGCTTGTGCAGCATCCTGGCCTGCCGGATCGTCTGATTGATCACCAACTGTTGTTGAAAAGAGGAGGTCCGGTAAAAGGTGATGCCGTATGAAACGACCACGACCAGACCGATGAGAATGATAAATTTGCTACGGAGCCGCATGGGTTTCGCCCCTCCTTTCAGCCGGATATCCATTCACCCAGACAATCGATTATGGAGTCAGGTCCGGCGTAAATTCTTCATGGAATAACGAGGTATCCGATTTTTACTTGCAAACTCCATACCCAAACGGATACACCGAAATCAGGCGGCCAGGCGAGAGATCGATACCAAAAGGTAACGCCCACCCACCACAGCCGTCACCCGGTAGTAACACGGCGGCAACAACATCCGGCAACCCGGCCCCTGACAACCGGATACCCGTGCGCCCCACCCCTTTTTAACGAATCGACGGCAATGATCGGTTGCCGATATTGAAAAACCGGTAAAAACCTGCTAAGGATAGATGATCAAAAGAGATTCCGTTAAATATGTTATGTTTGACCTTTCTCTTGAGCAGAAGATAAATCCATGCTACACCAGCAGCACCGTTTCGACAAAACTGAAAAATCGACTGGTTTGCGAGCTTTCATGCTCAACGCCTTTCCTTACGCTGAGAGAGCAAGACGAGGGAGATACGGATATGCAGGGAAATTTTACGGCAGGATGGTATGAACACCCTTCACATGGACTGATCAAGGTCTTCATGAGCGGGACGGGATGGGTGTATCGTTGTTACACCAGGAACGGCGAGAAGCCTCTCTCCAAGGAGCGCCCCTTGGATCAATGGGTCTGGGCGCTCAGTGAAGCTGCGCCGGGTGGAGGACCGACCGAATAACCTGCCTCCGGCCAGCCCCTTTCACCAAATTCGTTGCGCCCCCCTCAGGAGAGGTCGGCCAACGCCTTCCGCAAACGCTTCATCCCTTCCTCAATCACCGCCATCGAGGTCGCGAAGGAGAACCGGACAAAGGGTTCGGCGCCGAACGCCGCGCCCGGCACGGTGGCCAGCAGGGCTTCCTCCAGCAGGTAGTCGGCCATCATCACCGAACCGTCAATCACCTTGCCCTTGAACTGCTTTCCGTAATAAGCGGAAAGGTTGGGGAACACATAAAAGGCCCCCCGCGGCACGACACAGGTCACCTTGTCGATGGCGGTGAGTTCCTTGACGATATAATCCCGCCTGGGCAGATACGCATCCTTCATCATCAACGGAAAATCCTGCGGACCGCGCACCGCCGCCAACGCTGCCTTCTGGGCGATGGAGGAGGGATTGGAGGTGCTCTGGCTCTGGATCTTGTTCATGGCGCCGATGATATGCTTGGGGCCCACCGAGTAACCGATCCGCCAGCCGGTCATGGCAAAGGATTTGGAAACGCCGTTTAAGATAATGGTTTGCTCCTTGAGCCGGGGGTCGACCTCCAGGATGTGCGGCAACGGCTCGTCGCCGTAAACGATGGTATCGTAGATATCGTCGCTGATCACCACCCAGTTGCGCTCAAGTGCCATCTTGCCGATCGCCTCCAGGGTCTTGCGCGAGAAGACGGAGCCGGTGGGATTGGAGGGGCTGTTGATGATGATGCCGCGGGTCCGCTCACTGACATACCGGGCAAGGATCGAGGCGTCGAGATCGAAGTCGTTCTCCTCGGCCAGCGGCACCACCACCGGGGTCGCGCCCGCCAACTGGATCATCGGCGGATAGGAAACCCAGTACGGGGCCGGCACCAGCACCTCGTCGCCGGGCCCGAACAGGGCCTGACACATGTTGTAGAGGCCGTGCTTGCCGCCGCAGCAGACCTGCACCTGGTCCGGTTCATACTGCCAGCCGTGATCGGCGGCGAAGCGGTCGACAATGGCCTGCCGCAACTCGAGGATGCCCGGCACCGGCGTATAACGGGTAAAGCGGGCGTCGATGGCCGCCTTGCCCGCCTCGCAGACATGGTCCGGGGTATCGAAATCAGGCTCGCCGACACTGAAGTTCAGGATATCGGCGCCTGCGGCCTTCAGGGCCTTGGCCTTGGCGTCAACCGCCAGGGTCGGTGAAGGCTTGATCTGTTTAACCCGTTCTGCCAGGGAAATCGTCTGCGGCTCCATGTACGTTCCTATTAAAATTCTGTGCTGATAAAAGAGACGGCCGTTCTGCCGTCACGCCATAACCGACTGCATTATCCATACCCCCCGCCGGCAAGGCTATCGCCGCCGTGCAACGGCACGGCCCGGCTCAGGGAAGGGGATCATAGTGTACTTGCTGTAAAAAGAGGCCGCAGGCTGGGGCGGTGGGCCCGGCGTATTTCCGATCCCGCGCCGCCAATACCGCCTGAAATTCGGCGATGGTCATCTTCCCCTGCCCCACCCGGACCAGGGTGCCGACGATGTTGCGCACCATGTGGCGCAGAAACCCGTCACCGGTGATGGTGAACAGCACCCGCCCGGGGCAGTGCGGATCGGGGGCGAGGTCGGCCGCATAGATGCGCCGGAACGCCCCCCGGCCGCCCGGTCGGCTGAGATCCCGCGAGCCGACGGCCTCGAAACTTGAGAAATCGTGTTCGCCAATGATACTTTCCAGACATGCCCGCATGGTGTCAAGTGCAAAATGGCCGCGGAAGGCCGAATTATACAGGCGTTCCGAGGGCATCGGCTCCCGGCCGTGGATCATGTTGTAAAAATATGTCTTGGCGACAGCGCTGTGGCAGGCGTGGAAATCATCCCCGACCTCGGCAACGTCGAGGACCCGGATATCCGGGTCGAGCATGCTGTTGAACGCCTTCCGGAACCCCTCGCAGGGGATCCGCGCCTCGGTCTGGAAGTTGGCCGCCATCGCCAGGGCATGCACCCCGGCGTCGGTGCGGCCGGCCCCCCAGACCGTGATCTTCTCGCCGGTCATCACCGCAAGCTTCTCCTCCAGCACGCCCTGGATCGTCGGCGCGTCCGGCTGCCACTGCCAACCGGCATAGGCGGTGCCGTCAAAGGCGATCAGTAACTTGAGATTACGCATCTTCAGGGGAACAGCGGCGCCTGGCTCAGCCCCTCGCCTTCAGGAAGGCCGCACAGCAGGTTCATGTTCTGCACCGCCTGCCCGGCGGCGCCCTTGACCAGGTTGTCGATGGCCGAGATGATGACGATCCGGCCGGTCCGGCGGTCTACCTTGAAACCGATATCGCAGCAGTTGCTGCCCCGGACGAACTGGGTGGCCGGGTAATCGCCGGCCGGACAGAGGCGGACGAAGGGCTCCCGCCGGTAGAAATCCTGGTAGAGTTCGCGGATCGACTTCTCGTCGTGGCCGTCAGTCAGCTTGGCGTAGATGGTGCTGAGGATGCCCCGCGACATGGGCAGCAGATGCGGGGTGAAGGAGATGGTCACCGGTTTGCCGGCCAACTGGCTGATCTCCTGCTCGATCTCCGGGGTATGGCGGTGTTCGCCGACCTTGTAGGCCTTGAACCCCTCGCCCATCTCGCAATAGAGGCTGCCGACGCTGGCGCCGCGCCCGGCCCCGGAAACACCGGATTTGGAATCGACGACCAGGGTGGCCGGATCGATGACCCCGGCCTTCAGAAGGGGGGCGAGGGCGAGGATGATGCTGGTGGGGTAGCAGCCGGGGTTGGCCACCAGCCGCGCCGTCGCCACCTGGGCGCGGTACAGCTCGGGCAGGCCGTACACCGCCTCGGCGAGATACTGCGCGGCGCTGTGCGGTTGATACCAGGCCTCGTAGACCGCGGCGTCGCGGATGCGGAAATCGGCGCTCAGGTCGACGACCTTCTTGCCCGCCTCCAGAAAGGAGGGCACCAGTTCCATGGCCGTCTTGTGCGGCACCGCCAGGAAGAACAGGTCGGCGCGTGCCATCAGCGCGTCGGCGACCACATCCTCGCAGACCAGGTCCACCTTGCCGCGGAGGTGCGGAAACACCTCGGACAGGGGCTTGCCGGCATGCTGCCGGGAGGTCGCCACCGTCAGTTCAACATGCGGATGATTGCAAAGAATCCGGGCCAACTCCGCGCCGGTGTAGCCAGAGGCGCCAACCAATCCTACTCGTATCATGATTCCCTCTTCTCTTGTCTTGTGGGCGGTGTTCACCGGCACCGCCTAGGGCAACCGGCACAATACAAAATAAAAAAAGGGAAGTTCGATGTCGAGACATCGTCTTCCCTTTTTTGATTCCACTGATGCGGCATCTTGCCGCCGGCCTGCAGTGAGGCCGAATACGTATCTTAACGCTTGGAGAACTGGAAGCGAGCCCGAGCGCTTTTCCGTCCGTATTTCTTACGCTCCTTGGCGCGGGAGTCACGGGTAAGGAAACCGGCCTTCTTCAAGGGAGAGCGCATTTCGGTGCTCACATCGAGGAGGGCCTTGGAGATGCCGTGCCGCAGGGCATCGGCCTGGGCGCACTTGCCGCCGCCACGGAGGGTGGCGACCACGTCATACTTGCCGACGGTGTCGGTAAGGGCAAAAGGATGGTTGGCGCGACCGCGGACGACAAGGCCGCCGAAGTACTCGTCAACACTCTGGTTGTTTACCTGGATCGCGCCGGTGCCGGGCTTGAGCCAAACCCTGGCGATGGCGGTTTTTCTTTTGCCGGTGGCGTAGTAGCGGTTATCTGCCATTCCTTAACTCCATTTACAAAGTTTCAGACCCTCGCGGGGCCTGTTTTCTTATAATTCCAAGGTCTCGGGGTTCTGCGCCATGTGCGGATGCTCGCCACCGGCATAGACCTTCAACTTCTTCAACTGCGCCCGGCCGAGGGTGTTCTTGGGAAGCATGCCCTTGACGGCCTTGAGGATCAGGTCGGTGGGCTCCTTCTCAAGGAGGTCCTTGGCGTTGATCTCGGTGATGCCGCCCATGTAGCCGGAATGACGGTAGTACTTCTTGTCATCCCACTTCTTGCCGGTCAGCTTGATCTTTTCGGCGTTGATCACCACGATGAAATCGCCGTTATCCATAAAGGTGGAATAGGTCGGCTTGTGCTTGCCGCGCAGCCGGGTAGCAATCTCGGTGGCGAGACGTCCAAGCACTTTCTCTTGCGCGTCAACGACGTACCATTTTCTTTCAATTTCCTTGACCGGAGTCAAATATGTCTTCATCTTCTTTTCCTCTGACTTATTTCTTTGATGAATCTCATATACGATTCATGAAGGCGACCTGAATCGGCAGCAACCACAAACGGAATCGATACGAATCATCAAAAAGTAAAAAAGGTTCGGAGCAGGCTCGAACCTTTTTTTCGCGATTGAATGGAGCGGGAAACGAGATTTGAACTCGCGACTTCAACCTTGGCAAGGTTGCACTCTACCACTGAGTTATTCCCGCTCGGAGAAATTGATGTCCGTAAAACGTCGGCTATATAACCAGGACCCCGGTGGCTTGTCAACAAAAAAAAAGCCATTTTGATCCGTTGCGACAGCCCCCGCTGCCGATTAACCGCATCGCCGTCGCCCCTGTCTCTCTAATTGTTAAATATTCCTGAAAAAGCCAGAGAAATTATTGCCACTCCCGCATAATAATTGGTAAAGTTATTCGATAATTCCATCGCCCACGAATCTTTTCACAACCATTTCGCCCCGAACCGCCAAAACAGAAACCAGGCGCTCCGGTGCAAAGCAACCACATTAGGAGTGCCCCCGATGGCCGCATCCCGCCCGAAGAAGCAGAGCGAAATCCATCGCCAGACCAAGGAGACCGACATCCGCCTAGCCCTCACCCTCGACGGCAAGGGCGCGGCCACCATCAGCACCGGGGTCCCGTTCATGGACCACATGCTGACCCTCTTCGCGGTCCATGGCTTCTTCGACCTCACCATCAAGGCCACCGGCGACACCGAGGTGGATGACCACCACACCGTCGAGGACCTGGGCATCTGCCTCGGCCAGGCCTTCAGAAAGGCCCTCGGCGACGGCAAGTCCATCCGCCGCTACGGCCACTTCGCCCTGCCCATGGACGAAACCCTGGTCCGGGTCACCCTCGATATCTCCAACCGCCCCTACCTCCATTACGGGGTGACGGTTCCCGACCAGAAGGTCGGCAGCTTCGACACCGCCCTGGCCCAGGAATTCCTGCGCGCCTTCAGCCTCCACGCCGGCATCACCCTGCACGTGGAGCTCGCCCACGGCGACAACAGCCACCACATCCTGGAAGCGATCTTCAAGGCCCTGGCCAAGGCGCTCGACCAGGCCTGCGGTCCTGAGCCGCGCGCGGCGGGCGTGCTCTCCTCCAAGGGCATGCTGTAACCCATCAACGCCAAACCAAAGGAATGCCCGTGAAAATACCAGCCGTCATCACCACCCTGGCCCTCTCGCTCCTCCTGCTGACCGGTTGCG
>JAOUHH010000145.1 GCA_029865195.1 Desulfobulbaceae bacterium | reverse complement strand
CTTGGCCATCGCCGCGTCGTCACGCTTGATGAACGGGTTATAGGTGTTGGGGCTCTTGACGCTGCCGGCGATGAAGGCGCATTCGACCAGATCGAGCGCCGCCACCGGCTTGTCGAAATAGTAGCGCGAGGCAACACCCAGCCCCCGGCCGTTGCCGCTCACATAGAACTGGTTGATGTAGAATTCGAGGATTTTCTGCTTGGGATAATGGTATTCAAGCCGCAGGGCATAGATGAGCTCCTTGAGCTTGGCCAGCACCGACCGGTTCTTCCGCTTGAAGAGGTTCTTGGCGGCCTGTTGGGTGATGGTGCTGCCGCCCTGGACGATCCGCCCGGCCCGAAGATTGGCGCCCATGGCCCGGACCATGCCGGGGATATCGATGCCGAGGTGATTGAAGAAATCATGGTCTTCGGCGGCGAGGATGGCATCAACAAAACGTTTGGGCAGCTGCTCGTAGGTGACATACTGCCGGTGGGTCTTCTCGAAGAAGACCCCGATCCTGGACTGGCCGTCGCTGTAGTAGACCGGGCTCTCCACCCCCAGGATGTCCCTGATGTTGCCCTGCCGGATCGCCTGGCCGGGGTTGTACACCACCAGCCAGACCACGGTCCCGGCGACGGCGGCCACGGCAAGACAGAGGATTGCGGCAAGGAAGAAAAGACGACGTTTCAACATGATATCCATTTCCGGCCGGCCAAACCCCAACCCCCTGCCAGAGACAGCAGGCACGGCCCGGACCGATCATTTTTCATTGCACATGGAGGCGGAGTCAGGTAAAAACCAGCAAACTGCGCGTGAGCGTAAAAAAGACGGAAAATCGGCACATCCGTCGCAACAAGATATAATACAGGGGAAACCACATGTCCACAGACAAAACCAGCTTGTCGCACATTAGACTGGTCATCGCTCTGCTGGCACTCTGCACCGCCTGCGCCCCCAACCCCGACCCCCGCAACCTCGCCGGTGGCGCAATGGCCGTCCCCAAGCCGAAACAGATCGAGATCATCGTCCCGGAGCCGGCCGAACCCGTCGCCGAAGAAGTCGTGGAAGAGGAGGAGGTTGCCGCCCAACCCGAAGAAGAAACAACCATTCCCGAGGCGGAGCAGACCATCACCGAAGAGGTCAAGGAACTTGCCAACCTCGACAACGACTGGCAGGAAGGCAAAGCCGCCGACGAAAAGGAGATTCTCTACGATTTCCCGATCACCGTCAACCTGCAGGTCGAATACTACCTGGATTTTTTCCAGAACCGCCGCAGCACCTTTGCCCGCTGGCTGGCCCAGGCCGGACGCTACCTGCCGATGATTGAGGAGAAACTTGCTGACGCCGGGCTGCCCCGGGATCTGGCCTTCCTGCCGATGATCGAAAGCGGCTACAACCTCACCGCCTGCTCTTCCGCGGGCGCCGCCGGCCCCTGGCAATTCATGAAGGCCACCGCCCACAATCTCGGCCTGAAGGTCGATGAGGATGTCGACGAACGCCGCGACCCTTTCAAGTCAACCGACGCCGCCATCAAGTACCTGAATGCGCTGTATAACGAATTCGGCTCCTGGTATCTGGCGGTGGCCGCTTACAACGCCGGCGAGGGCCGGGTTCGACAGGCAATCAGCAACAAGGGCACCGACAACTTCTGGCAGCTCGCCCAGGGCAGCACCCTCAACATCGAAACCAAACGCTACGTGCCCAAACTGATCGCCGCGATCATGATTGCCCGTAACCCCGGCAAATACGGCTTCGACGACGTCATCCCGGAGCCGCCGCTGGCCTACGACGAGATCAAGACCCCGCCGCGCACCGCCCTGAAGGCCGTGGCGGTGGCGGGCGACATCCCCATCGAACAGCTGCGCGACCTCAACCGCCAGCTCCTGCGCGGCACCACCCCCAACCAGAAAGGCTACATCATCCGGGTGCCGGTGGGCAAAAGCGACCTGGTCGCGCAGAACTTCTCCCGCGTCCGCGCCTCCGTCGCCACCGAGTTCCGCACCCACGTCGTCAGCGGCCGCGACACCCTGGGCAAGATCGCCAGACGCTACAACCTGACCAAAACCATCCTGCGCAAGGCCAACAATCTGCGCGGCAACGGCGTGAAGGCCGGCCAGCGCCTCCAGATTCCTTGCCAGACCATGACCTACAGCCTGGCCAGCGCGCATGAGACCGCCGATCAGCAGAAGGCCGCCGCCCTCAACACCGACAACCTGGTGCTCCACCGCATCCGAAAAGGCGAGACCCTTTCCCAGATCGCCGACCGCTACAACGTCACCACCAGGCAAATCGCCGACTGGAACGACCTCAAGAGCCTCAACGACATCCGGGCGGGCCAGAAACTGGCCCTCTATCTCGACGACGCCGCCCGCCGCAACGCCAAGCAGGCGAGAACAGAATCGCAGCAACTCACCTACTATATGGTGCAGGGCGGCGACACCCTCTGGAACATCGCCAAAAGATTCAACCTCGCCGTCGAGGAGATCCGACGCCTCAACAAGCTTGCGGACGACATCATCAAGCCGGGCGTGCGGCTGATCATCAAGGAATCCGACCTGGACGCGTAATGGACATCAGCGGCAAGACCGCCCTGGTTCTGGGGGCGGCGAAAGGGATCGGCAAGGAGATCGGCATGGCCCTGGCCGAGGCCGGGGCAACGGTGGTCTTCACCTGCTTCGACTGGCCGGAGGAATCGGCACTGCTGCGCCAGGAGGTGGCGGCGATGGCCGGCAACCATCTCGTCTGCACCGTGGATCTGCGCGACCCGCAACAGGTTGAACGGCTCTTCGCCACCATCCGCGACCTCACCCCCACCCTGGACATCCTGATCAACAACATCGAGCGGGGCGGCATGCCGGTGGTGCACGGCCCCTATGTCCCGGAGCAGTGGGATCTGGAGATGGAAACCACCCTCAAGGCGAAATGGTGGGTCTTCCGCCACGCCCTGCCGCTCCTGAAGGCGAGCGGCGACGCGGCGGTGGTCACCCTCTCGTCCATTGCCGGGCTGGTCGGGCGTTCGGGTCCGGCGGCCCTCATCTTCAACGACGGCTACGCCGCCGCCAACCGGGCCGTCTCCGCCTTCACGGAAACCTGGGCTCGGGAAGGGGCGCCGGAGGTACGGGTCAACGAACTGATGCTCGGCATCTTCGAAACCCGCCACGGCGAGAAAACCCGCGGCTGGTCGCTGCTCTCCGAGGCGGAACGACGCGCCCTCACCGACCACACCCTGCTGAAGCGGACCGGCCGGATCGCCGAGATCGTCAAGGCGGTCCTCTTCCTGATCAGGGACGCCGACTACATGACCGGCAGCGTCATCCGCATCGACGGCGGCTACCCCCTGGGCGGCGAAGCGGTCCCGCCGCTGCCGAAAGGGGTGGTCTGAGCAGCGGTTATTTCTTCTCCATCTCTTTGAGGATACTCTCCACCGCCCACACCGGAATCTGGTGCATGATCCGCTCCACCGCCGCCGTTTTTCTGGCGTCGGCGTCGGGCTGGGGGCCCACCTCGGCGAGGATCTCATCGGCGTCAAACCAGCAGAGCTCACGCCCCGCCTTGTCGTAAACGGTGAGGATGCGGCGGTTGGCCTCATGCAGATGCTCTTCCTCGATGACATTGCCGACAATCTCGAGCGCCACCTGATAGGGGACGAACTTCACCTCTTCACTCATTGCACCCTCCTTGAACTCATACTATTAAAAATCAAACCAGCGGATTGGGCAGAAACAGCCGCTGGTACATATTCTGCGCATAACGGTCGGTCATGCTGGCGATATAGTCGCAGACCCGCCGCTCAAGCGAGATGCTGGCGGCAAAGGAGCCGATCTCCTTTTCCAGAAATTCCTTGTGTTCCAGGCAGTAGATGAAGAGCTCCCGCAGCATCTTGGTGGCCTTGATGAACTCTTCATGGACATGGGGGGCGCGATAGACCTTGTGAAAAAGGAACTGCCGCAGTTCCTGCATCGCCTCGCCGATATCCGGGGCAATGCCGAAGGCAAGGCGGCCGTCGGCCGGCGCGGTGCCGTCCAGCACCCCCTGCACCATGGCCAGGATCCTTTGCGAGTGGGAGTTGCCGAGCACCGCGTTGCACTGCCTGGGCACATCCGCAGCCCGGATCACGCCGCTGCGGATGGCGTCGTCCAGATCGTGGCTCAGGTAGGCGATGATGTCGGCATAACGGATCACGCAGCCCTCGGCGGTTTCCGGCAGGTCGCGGCCATGGGCGGGGATCACCTCGCCGTAGCCCTTGGAATGCTTGGCGATGCCGTCGCGCACCTCGTAGGTCAGATTCAGGCCCTGGCCCCCGTTCTCCAGGGTATCCACCACCCGCAGGCTCTGCCGGTAGTGGGAAAAGCCGCCGGGCATCAACTCGTTCAAGACCGTCTCGCCGGCATGGCCGAAGGGGGTGTGGCCGAGATCATGGCCATGGGCGATGGCCTCGACCAGATCCTCGTTGAGGCGCATGGCCCGGGCCAGGGTGCGGGCGATCTCGCACATCTCCAGGGTATGGGTGAGCCGGGTCCGGTAATGGTCGCCGGAAGGGGAGAGGAAGACCTGGGTCTTGTGCTTGAGACGACGGTAGGCCTTGCAGTAGACGATCCGGTTCCGGTCGCGCTGGAAGGCGCTGCGGATGGAGCACTCCTCCTCGGCCCGCAACCGCCCCTTGCTCTCGCTGCTCAGACAGGCAAAGGGGGAAAGCGCGCCGCGCTCCCGTTCCTCTATTTCCTCGCGAATGTTCATGCCGTCTCCTGTCCCCAAGACCCCTTTTTCCCTGTTCGGCCACCCCTGCGCCTTCCGCGCAAGCATTATATACCCGGTATTACTTTTTTTGCCATCCCATTAAGGAGGCCCGACGGCCGGCCCCCGGATCATAAATTTACCCATGGCAATTTTTCGTTGTAACTATCCTGAAAATACCCTTTAATCTAACTACCCGACAACACTATCAAATATTATGATTTAATTAACAACTATCATTCACACTGACACTGTCTCCGGTGCGCCGCCAAGCGCCGCCGGACCACCGACAGCACAAACCGCCGTACGCGAAGGAACAACCACCGATGCACCTGCCAACCCTGCTCGCCACCCTCCTGCTGCTGTTATCGACACCCATGATCACCGGCTGCGACAGCGACACCGCACCCCGCCGCCAGTACCGGGTCGGCATCATCAACCCGAGTTCGGGGCTCAACGAGGTGGTTGAGGGCTTCAAGCAAGGGTTGGCCGAACAGGGCTTCAAGAACGGCGACAACCTCAGCTATATCGATTACGGCCCGGTAAAGATGAACGAGGTCGCCAACTCCGTTAAAAACATGCTGGCCCAGAATATCGACCTGCTCTACACCACCTCCACCCGCGCCACCCAGATCGCCAAGCAGACAACGGAGGGCACCGACGTCGCCATCGTCTTCGCGCCGGTCTTCGCCCCGGAAAAAACCGGCATCGTCGACTCCCTGCCGAGGCCTGGCGGCAACGTCACCGGCGTCAAGGTCGGCGGCAGTTCGGGCAATACCTTTCACTGGCTGATGAGCGCCCTCCCCGGCACCAAGCACGTCTTCGTGCCCTACCACTGCACCGACCCGGCCGCCCAGCTCTGCTTCACCGACATGAGCCTGGCCGCGCAAAGGGCCGGGGTAGCCGTCGATGTGGCCAACGTCACCAACAAGGCCGAGCTGGAGGCCGCCCTGGCCAACATCCCGGCGCATACCGACGCGATCTGGCTCTCCTGCTCGCCGCTGATCTTTTCGAACATCGATGAGATCGTCGCCGCGGCCACCGCCCGCAAGCTGCCGGTGGCCTCCACCACCCATCAGCAGGAAGAAGGGGTGATGCTCTCCTACGGGGTCAACAACATCGCCCTCGGCAAACAGGCAAGCCGCATCGCCGCCCAGATCCTGCGCGGCGCCGCGCCGGCGGAGATCCCGGTTGAGACCGCCGAATTCTTCCTGAGCATCAACCTGGCCATCGCCGACCAGCTCGGCATCGAGATCCCCACCCACGTCCTGCAGCAGGCCAACAACATCACCCGCGAGGAAGTCGCCCCCAAGCAGGATCGCCCAGCCCCTTGACGAACCGCACCCGTGACGATTATAGATAGGGCGTCGTCCAAACGCATCCCCATCCATCTTCGTCACGAGGCAGAGCGGTGTCGCAACACCAAACATTCATGCGCCTGGCCCTGGCCGAGGCGGAAAAGGCCCTGGCCGGCAACGAGTTTCCGGTGGGATGCGTCATCGTCGCCGGCAACGAGGTGGTGGCGCGCGGCCATCGCGCCAACAGCCGCAGCGAGACCGCCAACGAGCTCGACCACGCCGAGATCGTCGCCCTGCGCGGCCTGCTTGCCGCCCGCCCCGACATCGACCGCGCCGGCCTCACCGTCTACTCGACCATGGAGCCGTGCCTGATGTGCTACGCCACCCTGCTGCTGAACGGGGTCCGCACCATCGCCTACGGCTACGAAGACGCCATGGGCGGCGGCACCGGCCTCGACCTCGCCGCGCTCACCCCGCTCTACCGGGAGATGCAGGTCGAGCTGATGCCGGGGTTGCTGCGCGCGGAGAGCCTCGCCCTCTTCAAGCGCTTCTTCGCCGATCCCGCCAACGACTACTGGCGCGACAGCCTGCTCGCCGACTATACCCTCAACCAGGCCGGATAAGCGCCAAGCCCCCAGGACCCGCCATGACCAGCGCCGTCAGAACCATCGGCTTCAAGCCCCACGAACGGAATATCTTTTTCCACATCCTCACCGCCTGCAACCTCTCCTGCCGCCACTGCTACATCAACCCGGCCCAGCACGGCACCAACATGGTGAGCCGCCAGACCATGGACGACTGGCTGGCCCTCTTCTACGAGCCGGGCAAGGAGAGCAACGTCATCTTCCTGGGCGGCGAGCCGACCCTCCACCCGGACCTGGCCCACGGCATCAAGACGGCGCGCAGGCTCGGCTACCACTCGGTGACCGTGGACACCAACGGCTTCCTGCACCACGACCTGCTCGCCAAGATCACCCCGGATGAGGCGGTGCTGAGCTTCAGCCTCGACGGCCCGACCCCGGAGATCAACGACCCGATCCGCGGCGATGGGGTCTTCGCCACCTGCAGCGAAAACCTCCAAACGGCCGCCCGGCTGGGCTTCAAGATCAGCGTCATCTATACGGTGAGCCGCCTCAACATCGCCCACCTGCACCGAATGCCGCAACTGCTCGCCGACTGGGGCGTCAACCGCTTCTTCATCCA
>JAOUHH010000351.1 GCA_029865195.1 Desulfobulbaceae bacterium | reverse complement strand
CCAAGCTTGAAAAGAAGCGCTTCGCTTACTTTTTCAACGACAAGCTCACCGGCCTCTACAACGAGGATTACCTGAAGATCATCCTCAACAACCGTGACGTGAATCAGTACAAATGCCTGCATCTGCTGCATCTGCGCAATGTGCCGGAGTACAACCGGCGGGAGGGGTGGGAGAAGGGGGATCTGCTCTTGAAGGAATTTGCCGTCGAGTTGCAGGCGGCCTTGCCGAATGCCCTGTTGTTCAGGGCCTACGGCAACGAGTTCGCCGCCATCGCCTTGGAGCATCTGGCCATTGAGCGAACGGACTTGAACGGGTTTGCCTGCCTCCGCGACACCGGCATCGAGGTCGGGGTGCAGCATTATGATCTCACCGCCGGGATGATTTACACCATCGACAAACAGGACCGGCTGGACATCCAGGCGCTGGCCTCGCCGCCGGCTGCGAAACCGCCCGTCCCGGCGTAAGCGGGGTTACCCGGCTGCCGATGGGCGGTCGGTGCCGCCGTGCCGTGCCCATTTGCCCAGGATGGCATGAAAGGCCTCCGGCTGGAAGGGCTTGGTGAGGTAGTCGTCCAGGCCGGCGGCGAGGCATTTTTCCCGGTCGCCGCTCATGGCATGGGCGGTCATGGCGATGATGGGCAGGTGGCCGCCGCGCAGCCGGGGGGCAAGGCGTGCCGCCAGTTCGGCCGGGATCTCCTCCCCGACCTCCATGCCCTGCTCCAGGGTACGAATGATCCCGGTGGCCGTATAGCCGTCCATGCGCGGCATCTGGATATCCATCAACACCATGTCGAAGCCCTGCCGGGCCAGCTGCTCCAGCGCCTCCATGCCGTTCTTGGCCATGGTCAGGCGATGGTGGTCACGTTCGAGGATGAATCCGGCCAGCTGCCGGTTGATCTCGTTGTCTTCTACCAGCAGGATAGCCATGGGCGGTGTTGCCGTTGTTCCCGGGGCTGCCGACGTGTCGGCGGCCAGTTCGCTGGCGGCGGCCTCGGCGAAGATACAGGTGAAGGTGAAAACCGATCCCCGGCCCGGCGCGCTGGCAACCTGGATGTCGCCGCCCATCAGGCGGCAGAGTTGCCGGCTGATGGTAAGCCCAAGGCCGGTGCCGCCATACTGGCGGGTGATGGCGCTTTCCTCCTGGGCGAAGGAGCCGAAGATGTGCTCCACCATCTCTGGGTTGATGCCGCGGCCGGTGTCGGTCACCGCGACCCGCAGCTCCACCTTGCCGTCCGGGGCCGGCGCATGGCTGATCGCCACCTGGACATGGCCCTGGTCGGTGAATTTGACCCCGTTGCTGAGCAGGTTGAGCAGGACCTGCCGGAAACGCAGGCTGTCGCCACGCAGGACTGGCGGCACGGCCGGGTCGATTTCGACCTGCAACGATAACCCCTTGTCCTCGGCCAGAACCTGCACGGTCAGAACGGTTCCCTGCACGGCGTCGGCGAGCGCGAAGGGGTGTTCATTCAGCTCGAGCTTTCCGGCCTCGATCTTGGAAAAATCGAGGATGTCGTTGATCAGGGCGAGGAGCGAGTCGGCGGAGATCTTCACCGTTTTCAGGAAGAACCGCTGTTGCGGATCGAGGTCGGTGTGCATGAGGATATCGGTCATGCCGATGATCCCGTTCATCGGGGTTCTGATCTCATGGCTCATGTTGGCCAGGAAATCGGATTTGGCCCGGTTGGCCTTGAGGGCGGCCTCCTGTGCCGCCTGAAGATCCCGCTCGTATTGTTTACGCAGGCTGATGTCGGTGATGAAGGCAAAGGCGCCTGTCGCCGTGCCGTCTTCGTTTTGCAGGGTGGTGGCGCTGAAGATGGTATGGATGTTGCCCCCTTCCTTGGTTTTGAGGGCAATCTCGTAAATGCGATGATCGGTACTTTCGATCTTGGAGGTTTGATAGATGAAAATCTGGCGATTTTTTTCGTCGACAAAATCCGTCGGCGGGCGGCCGAGCATCTCCTCTCTTTCGTAGCCCAGCATCTGCAGCAGGGCATCGTTGACTTCCACGGTTTTCCGGTTTTCGTCGAGCAGCCAGTACCCTTCCGAGGTGGAGTTGACCACCTGCCGGTAGCGTTGTTCGCTGGCCTGCAAGGCATCTGCGTTGCGCTTCTGCTCGGTGATGTCCTCCTTGACCGCGAGGAAATGGGTAATCTCCCGCCGCTCGTTGAAGATCGGGGCGATAACCGCTTTTTCCCACAACTCCTCGCCATTCTTTTTTCGGTTGAGGAAGTTGCCGTGCCATTCCTGTCCGCCCTTGATGGTGGCCCAAAGTTCCTT
>JAOUHH010000143.1 GCA_029865195.1 Desulfobulbaceae bacterium | reverse complement strand
GCATCAGGGGACCGGATGGTTTGTTGTCCGTCTGATTCTGAGCAAAGGTGTGATCAGAAACCAGCTATGCCAAGGGGTGATGAAGGCGTTTGCATCTGTTGTCGAGGGTGGCGTGGCAAGGCTACCTGACAAAAATTTGCGCTTATCCTACTTGATCCGGTTCTCTTTCACAAGTGCGGCCCCAAAGTTTCGCTACCGTCCGTCTGAGTGTGCCCCTCCGTGGCGATGCGTCGCGAAACGGTAATATCCTAAAAATCCTCGAAATCATCGTTGTCCATGGGGATAATATCCTCCGGTTTTCCCATTGGCTGCGTTTTCGGGGCTGCGGCTGCCGCGGCAACGTTTTTAGGCTTGGCGGCTCCGACGGCCGGAGCATGCACCTTGGGATGGGCGGTTAATGCAGGCTTCTGATGTATTTGAGGCGTCGGCGTGTGGCCAGGTTGATCGGTTGATTTCTTGGCTTCTCCGGTCACCAGCGCAACAAGATCGTTGACCAGATCGCGCAGGAAGATGGACTGGGCGCCCAATTGCTCTGAAGCGCTGGCGTTCTCCTCGGAGTTCGCAGCATTTTGCTGGGTAACCTTGTCCATTTCGGTGACCGCCAGGTTGATCTGACCAACGCCATTAGCCTGTTCCTCGGAGGCGTTGGTGATTTCCGAGATCAGGCCGCCCGCCTTGGCGTTGCTCTCCTTGAGACTTGCAAAGGCGGCATCGGTCTCCTTGACGAGTTCGGTGCCTTCTTGGATCTTGCTCACCGTACCTTCGATGAGGCCAGCCGTGTCCTTGGCTGCTTCCGCCGCGCGCATCGCCAGGCTCCTTACCTCGTCTGCGACGACGGCGAACCCTGCACCGGCCTCGCCGGCCCTTGCCGCCTCAACCGCTGCGTTCAGCGCCAACAGGTTGGTTTGGAACGCGATTTCATCAATGGTTTTGATAATTTTTTGGGTTTGTGCACTGGCGCTGGAAATCTCATCCATGGCCGTGGTCAGCTTGCGCATGGATTCCGCGGCATTGCCGGCAATGCTGTTGGCCTCTTTCATGAGGTTGTCAGCATGGAACGAATTTTCGGCGTTATGTTTGGTCATCGCCGACATCTCTTCGAGGGCTGAGGAGGTTTCCTCGAGGGCCGCCGCCTGTTCGGAGGCTCCTTCGGCAAGGGAGAGGCTGCTTGCGGAGATTTGTGTGGCCGAGGCCGACACCTGCTCGGCGCTCTCGCCCAAACCCTTGATGGTTCGGTTAAGAATTACTGCCATGTTGCGGATCACCATGGCGTTGAAGGTGATAATGCTGACCATCACCAAGGAGGCGATGATGCCGATGGTGAATACCCTTTTCATCAGATTGGTGGCGGCCACGGATTCATTTCGGACTTCATGTTCGTCTATCTCGGCGATCAGGGCCCAAGTGGTTTCGCCGACCTTGACTGGCGTGTAAGCGGAAAGGACCGGGTTGCCGTTGTAATCGGTGATGATTTTTTCGTCTGATTTGCCGGCCAGTGCCTCGCGTGAGGCTTCGGTGTCAACAGCACCCTTGTCTGGATTGGCAAAGGAGGCGACCACCGAATGATTGGTCGGGTCGAGGAAGGAGTCCGAACGCATCAACTTGTCGCTGCCGATCAGGTATGTTTCTCCCGTTTTCCCCATGCCGGTCCGTTCCTGCATGATGTTGTTGATCGCTTTCAAGGAAACTTGCAGGGCAATAATCATTTGAACCTGGCCATCCTTGATGAGTGGTTGGGCGATGAAGGCGGCCGGTTCGTTGTTGCTTGGTGCGTAGGGCGCGAAGTCCGCCAGGGCGTATTGACGCGAGTCAAGAACCTTGCGGACCAGTTCGCCGAGGTTGGAATCCTTGAACGGACCGGTGAGAAGGTTGGACTGATAATCTGCCTCCTTGGCGACGCTGTAGAAGCACTGACCATCAGGTGAGATCAGGAACAGGTCGTAGTAACCGTAGGCTTTCTGGTAATTGATAAAGAATTCATTGTGAGTATCTGCTAATCCCTGAAAATTATCAGCGGCGTCAGGCGCGAAAGCGGCAACCGTTTCGGTGAGTACCGCCATGTCCGCCTGTCGTTCGTTGTAAAAGTTTTCAATCTGATTTTTTTTGATCTCGCGGATGGAGGTGAGTTGTTCAAGTTTGTCGTTGATAAAGGAGTCCTTGGCGGTGAGCACGGCGGTAAAGCCAAGCACCATAAACACGATGAGTGCGGTGGCAGAAAGAAGCAGGGTGTTGATGGTAAGTTTTTTACCAATGGAGAAAGCCATGTTGTGCCTCCTGGGTTGCCGGGATGGTGAATGGCGGTGTCGGGTACGTAAAAAAGAATCATTATTACAAATGGTTGCGCATTGTTTTAGTTTAACAAATTAGTGTGGTAGCGAGAAGTGAAAAGGAATTTGGAGGGCAGAATATTGTTGGGAGAAGCTACGGGTCGATTTTGATATCGCCCTTGCAAAAAGGACGGGGGCAATATGCGAGCCGTGCATATTGCCCCCCGTATCGTTGGCGTTGCAGAGGTTGAGGGGTGGATTGCTCTCGACCTCTGCCGGTGTTCTTCAGACTAAGACATCAAGCGCATTCCGAGTAGCCACAGGCGTGGCACACGCAGCAGCCGCCTTCGTGCTCGATGACCCCGCCGCATTCCGGGCAGGCGCCGAACATGGAATTGCTGTCGTTGAGGGAGGCGTCCTTGTAGCCGTTGCTTCTCTCGAGATGGCGGCGGATGGCTTGGGCGATGGCGTCGGCGCAGGATGTCACCCGGCGGTCGCCGAAGCCGGCAGGTTTGTGGCAACTGATGCCGATAAGCTGCTTGACGATGGGTTCTGGAGACATTCCGCTCCGCCAGGCCTGGGAGACCAGGCGGCCGATGGCCTCACACTGGCTGGCCGCGCAGCCGCCGGCCTTGCCGACGGTGTTGAACAATTCAAAAGGACGCTTCTTGTCATCCTCGTTGATGGTCACGTACATCGGTCCGCAACCGGTGGTCATCTGATAGGTGCAACCGGCCAGGATCGCAGGCCGATCACGTTTGATCGGCCGGGGCTTGGCGGTTGCCGCGGCGGGCGCTGCGGCCTCTTTTGAGTCGGTCTTGCCGATGCTCAGCACTTGCCCTTCACGGCAGCCGTCGCGGTAGATGGTGACGCCCTTGCAGTTCAGTTTGTAGGAGAGGATGAACGCCTCCTTGACGTCATCCTCGGAGGCATCGTGCGAGAAGTTGATGGTCTTGCTCACCGCGTTGTTGGTATGGGCCTGAAACGCGGCCTGGATATCGATATGGTTGCGCGGGGTGATGTCATGCGCGGTCTCGAAGATCTGCCGGTATTTGGCCGGGATATCCTTGAGGCCTTGCAGTGAGCCGTTGTGCGCGATGTCCTTGATCAGTTCCTTTGAATAGAAGCCTTCCTTGATGGCAACCTTTTCAAAGAGAGGGTTTACCTCGAAGAGTTCGTCGTTGTCCATGACCCGACGGACATAGGAAACCGCGAAGAGCGGCTCGACGCCGCTTGAGGCGCCGGCCAACAGGCTGATGGTGCCGGTGGGGGCGATGGTGGTGCGGGTGGCGTTGCGCACCGGGGTGTGCGGGTCGCGTTGACCGTAGATGCTTTCCGGGAAGTTGGGGAAGGGACCACGCTTGGCGGCAAGTTTGACCGAGGCGTCAAGGGCGGTGTCGTCGATGAATTTCATGACCTCCTTGGCAATGGCGGTCGCTTCCTTGGACGAGTAGGGGATTTCAAGCTGCACCAGCATGTCGGCGAAGCCCATGACGCCAAGGCCGACCTTCCGGTTGGATTTGGTCATCTTCTCGATTTCCGGCAGCGGGTAGTTGTTGATGTCAACAACGTTGTCGAGGAAATGCATCGCCAGGCGTACGGTCTGTTCGAGTTTCTTGTAGTCGACCTTGCCTTTGTTGACCATGTGGGCAAGGTTGAGGGAGCCCAGGTTGCAGGACTCATAAGGCAGCAGGGGCTGCTCACCGCAGGGGTTGGTGCTTTCGATGGCGCCGACGGCAGGGGTGGGGTTTTCGGCGTTGATCCGGTCGATGAAGACAATGCCAGGCTCCCCGGACAGCCAGGCTTGCTTGACCATCTGCCTGAACACCTTGGCGGCGTTCTGCATCCGCACAACCTCGCCGTTTCTGGGGTTGATCAGGGGATACTCCTGATTGTTGGCAAGCGCGGTCATGAAGTCGTCGGTAAGCGCGACCGAGAGGTTGAAGTTGTTGAGGACCGAGAGATCCGCCTTGATCTTGATGAAATCCATGATGTCCGGGTGATCGACGCGCAGGATCGCCATGTTGGCGCCACGGCGGGTGCCGCCCTGCTTGATGGTTTCGGTGGCGCAGTCGAAAACGGACATGAAGGAAAGAGGACCGCTGGAAATCCCCTTGGTGGAGTGAACCACGTCGTTTTTGGGGCGGATGCGGGAAAAGGAAAAGCCGGTGCCGCCGCCGCTCTGATGGATAAGGGCGGTGTTCTTGACCGCGGTGAAGATACTCTCCATGGAGTCTTCAATGGGCAACACGAAACAGGCCGAGAGCTGACCGAGTTCGCGCCCGGCGTTCATCAGGGTCGGTGAGTTGGGCAGGAAGTCGAGATTTGCCATCAGCGTGTAGAAATCCATGGCCAGTTGCTCAACCTTGGCCTTGGGATCATAGTTACGGTCGCCCTCGGCAATAGTCTTGGCAACTCGCCAGAGCATGGACGCCGGGTTCTCAAGGACCTTCCCATGCAGGTCTTTCTTGAGATAACGGCGTTCCAGCACCGTGATGGCGTTGGCGGAAAAGCTGGGTTTGGGGGCGCCGGCCGGTGGGTTCTGGGGTGCGGTTGCGGTTGTTTTCGGCATGGTTTCTCCTGAACGTGATGATAGTTGAAAAGATATCAGGGCCGCAATCGTATCCGGCAGACGGACCGTTCCGGCTGGAACGCTCCAAGAGCGGTCGCGGCTCTCTCCTGCTGCACAAAAAAATGTGCCGACAAAAGGATGAAAATCGTAAGTTTTGGTTTTTGTGTTTTTTTGTGAGGCACCGTGATACCACATAATGTTGTGCCGTGCTGTGTATGAAAGCACAATATATGGTGCTTGTAAAGACCAATGTTGGTTCGTGGTACATTTTGTCCGGAGGCCGCGCAGGGTGGCGTTTTGAGGGGTAAAAGGGGTGCAAGGCGAAGGGTGATGGGGATAAAAAATCGATGGGAGCGGGGTGTGAGGCGACAGTATTTTGTGTTATAAGGTCAAACTGGATCTAATCATAAAAAACGTCAGCCGGGGAGGAGGGCGCATGCTCGTACACAGGATAGTGGGTTTGGTAATGATGTCGTGGCTGCTGTTCACCTCAACCGGGTGCGCCGTCTATTCCGCGGCGGTGGATCAGCGAAATATCAAGACCATCGCCTCAGATACGAATATCAAACTCTCCATTGAGAAGGTTTTTTTGGATGACAAGAATATCAAGATTCTCGATATCTCGGCCTTCGTCTATGCCGGTCACGCTTATCTGACCGGCGAATATGACACCGATATCCAGAAGCAGCGTGCCATCGCCATCGCGCGCCAAACCGAGGGCGTCAAGGATGTAACGACCTATCTCCTGCGGAAAAAGAAAGGGGATTTCTGCGGCGTTACCGACAACGCCACCCTGGCCACCAAGGTGAAGACCGCTCTCATCAAGGACGATGATATCTGGGCCACCAATATCAATGTCGAGGCGGTTCAGTGTCATATTGTGCTGCTCGGCATTGTCGGCACCCAGGCCGAAATCAACAAGGCAATCGCCCATGCCCGGGGGGTGCAAAATGTGCGCGGCGTTCAGTCGTATCTCAGGGTAGCAAGGTAAAAGACCGAACAGGGGACACGGCAGTATGATGATATTGAGCGGCTCACCCGATAAGGCTGAAATCGAATACCCCTGCTCCTGGAACTACAAGGTGATCGGTATCGATGCCGTTGCCGTGAAAAATGCCGTTGCTGAAGTACTAGGCGGGCAGCCATATATCCTGACGCCTTCGCGGAGCAGTTCCGGCGGGAAGTATCACAGCCTGAATTTGGAAACGGTGGTCGAGAGCGAGGTGCGTCGCAATGCCATCTATGCCGCGTTGAAGAGCCATGCTGCGGTGAAGATGGTTCTGTAGGGCCTTTCCATTCCTCACGTTCCCACTTCCTGGTCTCCTTCCTTGCTGACCGCCGTCTGCAAGCGAACACTCTTTGGATCAATCCTCCCCATATCCTGCTGATTTGTAATTTGCCACCTTGATTGTTTGGCAACGGTGCCAAAACAGGCGTGAATGGTAGAAATGTCTAGAAAAAACTATCTATTTGCATGTATAGATGGATAAGGGCAAGTTTATTGACTTCGCATGAAACGAGAGGTGGCTAGCTTGCGGAAAACGGCGGTAAAAGGTGCTGATGAAAAGGCAAAGACGCCTGTCGGCCGGGCAGGGATACTGGTGGTTGACAACCAACCCGTGCTTCTCAAGATGCTCGAAAAATTCCTGTCCGATAAAGGGTATACGGTATATGTGGCCGAGGATGGGTTGCGCGCTCTCGAGATACTGGAAACCGTTACCCCGGCGATCATCCTGACCGATCTTGTCATGCCCAATATCGGTGGCGACAAACTCTGCAAGATTGTTCGTCGCATGCCAAGGCTCAACGAAACCTATATCGCCATCATTTCCGGGGTGGCCGCCGAGGAGGCGGTGGATTTTCTTGACTGGGGAGCCAACGCCTGTGTCGCCAAGGGTCCGTTCAAGGAACTGGCCCGCAATCTCATGACCGTCATCGAACGGGCCGAGCGTTGCGGCGTCGGCAACTGTTGCGGCGAGGTGATTGGCTTAGAGAATCTCTATCAGCGAGGCCTGACCAAGGAACTCCTTTTTTCCAACAAACATTCGCTGGTAACCATCGACAATATCTCAGAAGGCATCGTCGAATTTGTCCGTGACAGCAAGATCGTCTACGCCAATCCGGCCGCTCTTTCGGTCATCGACATCACCGAAGAGAAACTCCTCGCCAGCAGGTTTATCGAACTGTTCGAGGGGCAAGACCGCCGTCGGATAGAAAAAATCGTCGCCCGGATCAAGAAAAAACCGTTGTTCATCGATGACAGCGACCCCGTGACCCTGGGCGGCAAATACGTGATCCTCGCCTTTCTGCCCGTTATCCATGATGATCATCGTTCGGTGATCGTTATTGTTCAGGATATAACCAAACGTAAGATGGCGGAGGAGAAGCTTGCCTTCGAATCCAGTCTCAACGAAGCG
>JAOUHH010000142.1 GCA_029865195.1 Desulfobulbaceae bacterium | reverse complement strand
CGGGCTACCGGAAAACACAGCGGCAAAAGTCACGCCCGTCTTCGGTCTTGGAGATGGACTTTTTATCCCTGCTTCGGAAAAGAAGAAGACATACCGTTTCACCGCACTTTAGAGGGGGGCCTGCACAGTGAGGGTTGCACGGTGTTCGCGTGTGCTCCTCGCACCTGAAGTTGGTCCACGAGTCCCCTCCTCCAGAAAATGTGCCCTGCCGTCAAGACAAAAAGCCTTGGCCGGGCCGGCGGTTACTGCCAATCTCCGTGTCATCTCCGACAGAGGTGCAAGGAAGGCGGCAACAAAACCAACATGACTCAGCCGTTGTATTACGGCCCATTGAATTGAACGTATAGAGAAATACAAGGCAACAACAAATGACAAGAACAAGAACGCCTCTCCTGAAACTGTTGTGGGATGGGGTCGGACCAAGCTAACTAGCTGCCAGGCTGCGCCAAGAGAAATCGGCGCCGGTGCTCGAATCGATGCATGCGTGGCTTAAGGGACTGTCCGGCGAAGTACCACCAAGAGCCTGCTCGGCAAGGCGATTGCCTATGCCCTGGGGCAGTGGCCGCGACTGAGTCATTACCTTGACGATGGCCGCCTCCGGCCGGACAATAACTTGGCGGAAAATGCCATCCGCCCTTTTGTGGTCGGTAGGAAGAACTGGCTGTTCGCCGGCAACGCCGAAGGCGCCCGGGCCAGTGCCAGTCTCTACAGCCTGATCGAGACGGCCAAGGCCAACAAGCTCGAACCCTACTGGTACCTGCGCCATGTCTTCGAACGATTGCCGCTGGCCAAGACTGACGAGGATTATCGGGCACTGCTACCGCAACACATCGACCGCAGCCTAGTTGCTGTCCCTGGCCCGGTATGACGGGCGGTTTACTTGGCGCTTACACTAGACAAAACAACTGCGTCGATTGGTTGGGTTTTGCAGAGTGATGAACTTATTGGAGAATTCCTAAAATGAAAGACAGAACACGACTGGTGGTTATCGCATCACTTGTTTTGGCACTTTTGGCGCCGTATATTGCCCATGCGAGGGGGGGGCAGCCCGTCTGTGACTTTGTTGATACCCCCAGGACACGAGCGATCCAGGCCAATGAGCCGAAAACCCCGGACGATCTCTTGCGGGTCCTCCAACGGGCCATCACGGATCAACAAATGAGCGGCTACGATATTGCCGAGCAAATCACCGGCATCGCCAGGGAAAACTGGGGCAAGCCTCATATTTCGAAAAGCACGGGTGAAATGGAGTATTTCCCTTACCTTAGGCGGTTCAAAAGGGTAGACCCGGTGAGCAAGAAAATCGATACCTATTACAGGATCCGCTCCACAACCCCATATTACATACAGGATGACAGCATCATCAGGCTTTCCAAGCAGGGCCGCAAGATATTACTCATGTGCATCGGCGATTTCAAACCAACGTTTCTCATGAAGCCGGCTCTTGCTAGAAAATTCCTTGGCGATCCGTTTGAGATCGTGACAGGTCGCGCCGGGAGTATCTCGCTACGTTACCCATATCCTCCTGACGGTAAACTTAAGCTTTTTTTCGCTAAAAGACCACAAACAAAAGAATTAAATTTGATTGATGATATTTTTACCGACAAACACAAATTTGATAGTTTATTTAAAAAATACGAGGACACCTACCTAGACGGCGTTCTTTTCTACTAAAAGCAGACAGATTCACAACAAACAATAGCTCGGCTCCCCCCCAAAAAAAGGAGAACGTATGTCTTACACAATCGATGACTCCTTGTTTGTCAACATAAAAGGCTACATAGATCAAACAGTCATTGACATCATCAATGCATCGCCATTGCTATGTTCTCTTCTCGATAACTATAAAAATACAATTGGGAAAAGCATAGAACCATACGATAGCACAACTATTGGAGGGAGCTACTCCCCTGGAGGCAAAACTCTTACCTTTACTTCGGAAACTTTAACCCCCAGTCATACCCAGGATTTTATAAGATTACTCGCGCACGAACTCGGCCATTTTTACGATGACACGCAAGGCGGGTTAAACCAATTCGATTACGGTTTCCTTGATGTATACAATTTTTTTTGAGATGGGGTCGGACCAAGCTAACTAGTTAAAATCAAGCAAATATCACCTCCAAAAACTGTATATTTCGCTCCAATATCGACGTTTTCGGGGGGGCAAATGAACGGCTTTACAGTGGAGCAACCATGCCCAGGGCCAATCGCCACTTCATTCGGCTGATAGCTTGGTCCGATCCCATGAAAAACAGAGAAATACAAGGCTACAACAAATGACAAGAACAAGAACGCCTCTCCTGAAACTCCTGTTGGCACTGGGCCAGCGGGAAAAATCCGCGCTGCTCCCGGTCAAGGCATGGCGCAACACGCTCATGCTGCTGGTCGCGCTCTGGTCGGGCGTGGCCTTTGCTGCCGAGCCCTCTGCGCCGGCAGGTGGCGTTGCCCCGCAAGGCAAGGTTCCGGCGGCGGAGCGCCAGAACTTGCCACCGAGGCCGGAATACGTTACGGCCTGGCCCAGGAAGGTGGCGGTGGCCAAACCAGACCCGGTGCTCGGCGACAAGCCGTTCCAGGAAATCTGGGCCTACAACAAGGAGTTTGCCAAGCGCTTCAAAAACCTCCCGCCCGAGGGCGCCACAGAGGATTTCTCTCCCGGCGCCTATGCCATGGTCTTTCGAGTGTATAAAAAAATAATTTGGAAATCGTTCAACTACCCCCCCCCAATACATTTGTGAATACGACCTTTATTTCGACAATTCGATTCGGATTTCGCTGTCAGATAAAACCAAGACGGTCATTCCATATCCCCCAGGCGTCACGGAGAGCCATCTCCACTTAGAACCGGTGAACGAGAGCGACCTCCAGGCCATGCACAATGCCAAGGCAGCCTCTTTTCTTGTGCAGATGCCGCCCGCCATCTTTGCCGACGGTCCACTGGGTGGCCGTTTTACCACTATTGCTATTACCAACTATTATCCTGATCTCACACCAGGCATGTCCATGGTGCGGCTCACGGCCCTATTCAATTGTGAAGCGTTGGCACCCAAGGCGGAAGGTACCCATATTTGGCTCTCGCTGTTTGGCAAACATCCCTACCTCGAAGGCCCAAGGGGCAAATCCCTTTCCGGGGGCCATGTTCGCGGTCTGCAAGGATCCTACACGCCTGGGCCTGCGCCAGCCAAGGAGGGTTACTTCCGTATGCCGGAGGCCTTCTACCGCGCGGTCCTGCCCAAGGTGACGCTGGCAAAGGCTCTTAACTTATGTATCGGTCAACGTCACGTTTACTCGCTACCCAACGAGTGGCCTCAGGAAAACTGGGCAAAGGTCTTTGCCGCATGCGAGGATATGGAGCAGAACGGTACGATTTACAACGTTCTCGGTGGAAGAGTCAGCGAAGGGCTTTCGGATATCGGTTTTTAACAAGCGAACCAACCAAAGGGGATACGATTCATGGCTACCTTGGATCCAGTGATTTTCGAAAAATATGCGATTATCAGTACCGCTGCCTACCCTAACCAGGCCGTGCCCTTGGGCATGGAGTTCCTTGCGGCAAATGCTCCCTCGACTACCGGCTTTGCGGCGACAGCGTTCCGCGACACAACGACCGGTGAAATCGTCATAGCCATCCGGCAAGTTGGCGAAGCGTGGCCCCCATCCCCAGAGCCAACACAATGAATTATTGTCCCATTGACTGAGGGCAGTGTTACCAATACGGCGATCAAGAAATGTCCCCAAAAGGGGCGATCAATATAACTGAAGACGGAGAGACAAAGGATTCAGGCAGTAAAGAAAAACAGGTCTAATCTTAATAGGTGGCGATTGCTTGAAGTAACATAGCGAAGAAAAGGTCTTTTCCCTAAGGCATGACGTTACAATGTTTCTCTTTTCCGCGGGCGCCCGCGACGGCGCCGTGGCGAAAGCACACCGCCATTGTCAATCCAAGCACAGACGTCCTGGAGCCGGTAACGGACCCTGCGGCCGATACGCAGCGCGACCAGAGGACACTGGCCAGCACTGAGCATATTCCGCCAGGACTTTTCAGGAATAGCGGTAATCTCAGAAAGTTGGGAAATGGTAATCAAGGGTGGAAACCTAGAGCACAGCAACTCATATGTATCGACCGCATGGGACAGCATGGGACACCTCCTGTTTACTGCCATGACCCCATACTAGGCACACCGCCCCTCTGACTGCAACATGTTTTTCCACAGCAACACACTGAAATAACAGTAAATTTCTGCAAGCGATACACGATACGGAAATTTTCACCCCGGTGGCATTTGGTACCACTGGATATAGGGCAACCAATACCTGTCAAAAAAAAATTTGAAACAGGTGAAACCGTCAAAACCGTTCACCGCCCTCGACTAAAGGCCAGGGACAATTGTGGGACGAACCAAAATTCTTTCTACAGTGATAAAGGGGGAAACCGGAGGATTTCTTGGGACACTGATGGGACAGTAAAGTGGCAAATTCGCCGATTTCAGCCCCAAAACAAAAAATCCGAGAGGCAACCTAACCTCTCGGATTTTCTATATTTTATTGGTGGGCGAGGCGGGATTCGAACCCGCGACCTTTGGCTTCGGAGGCCAACACTCTATCCAGCTGAGCTACCCGCCCTTGCGAGTATTGATCGAAAGATCAGCTTATTACCACGGATACACCGATCCGTAAAGAATTTATAGCGGCTGGAGGCGAATCTTGAGCACCCTTCCGGTTGCCGCCGTAACCCGGAAAGCGTGCTCGATCCGGTACCCGGCAAGCGCCGCCACCCGGCCCGCGCTTTCAACCACCACCACCCGCCGCCTTTCGGCGCGGGCCACCTTGGCGTCGGTGAAGAAATCGCCGACCTTCTTGCGGCCGGGCGCTCCCAGGGGACGAAAACGATCGCCGGCGCGCACCGAGCGGGCCAGCAGCGGGAAGGAAAGGAGCTCGGCATCGAGCCAATCCGCCCCTTCTAAAGATGCCGGCGCGGGGAGCGATGCCAGCAGTTCCACCACCAGAAGGCGGCCGATTTCCGGGATGGGGTAGACCCCGGCACCGGCAATCTCCACGGAAAAGGGGGCTGCCGCTGGCTCGCCAAGATCGCCGCGAAGCGGTTTATTGCCCTGCGGCCTATTAAAAATCAGTTGCCCGCCCTGCTTGCTCACCCGCAACCCACCGCCGAGATGCAGCCGTGAACCGGAAGTATCGTCTTCGGCCAACTCCAGAAGCTGACCGATAATCTTGAAACTCGGCCGCTGCCCGCACCGCCAGCAGGCCGTCTCCAAAAGCCTGCGCCGGATGGCTCGGGGCTCGCCGGCAAACTGCGGCAGCGCCATCACCAACCCGCCCTCTCCGCCATCCCTCGTCACCACCGCAGGCCACGCCCGTTCGGCGGCCGCGGCGAGAAACGCCTCCTCATCCTGCAGGATCATCCCGGTCTGCCGCAAATTTTCAGCGATATTGGGGTTATAGCGGTCGGCAAGATGGGGGAGGAGATCGAGGCGAACCCGGTTCCGCAGGTAGCGGCGGTCCTGATTGCTGCTGTCCACAGCAAAGTCGATCTTGCGATCGGCAAGATAGGCAAGCACCTCTTCCTTGGCGGTGGTGAGCAGGGGCCGGACCACCTGCCCTTCCCGCACCGTTGCCATCCCGGCCAACCCCTTGCGGCCGGTGCCGCGCAGAAGCCGCAAGAGGATCTCCTCGGCCTGTTCGTCGGCGGTATGGGCGACAACGATTTTCGCGCCGCCCCCCTCGGCAAGCCGCGCAAAAACCTCGTAGCGCAACAACCGGCCACTGTGCTCAAGCGAAAGGCCGCGCCTTCCGGCCTCTCCCTGCACATCCACGCGCTCACTCGCAAAACCGGCCCCCAGCCGCCCTGCCGCTTCCCGCACCAGTGCCGCTTCCTGTGCCGTTTCGCCCGGGCGCAGGCCGTGATCCAGGTAAACCGCCAGCAGCGACCACCCCCAGGCCGGGGCCAGCGCCGCCAGCAGGTGCAACAGGGCCATGGAATCGGGGCCGGCCGAAACGCCGAGCACCAGACGGTCGCCGCGGGCAAGAAGCTTTTCCTGCCGGATCAGCCGTTCAATTTTTTTTTCCAAAGGATGCATGGCGAAGTATCGGTTGTCAGGCGGGGTAATAAACTGTTATTCTTCTCACTTGTACGCATTTTTCATCCCCCTGCAAAGCACTTTTTCCCCAAGGGAACCGATCCTATGCAAGTTCGCAAAGCCGTTATCCCGGTCGCCGGCCTGGGCACCCGCTTTCTCCCCGCCAGCAAGGCGATCCCCAAGGAGATGCTGACCATCGTCGACCGCCCCACCATCCAGTACATCGTTGAAGAGGTGGTGGCCTCGGGCATCGACCAGATCATCCTGGTGACCAGCGAAGGCAAATCGGCCATCGAAAACCATTTCGACTACAACTTCGAGTTGGACACCATCCTCAAGGAAAAAAACAAGATGGACCTCTGCGAGCAGGTCTGTAACGTCGCCAACCTCATCGACATCGTCTCGGTGCGCCAGAAAAAACCGCTGGGGCTGGGCCATGCCATCTGGACCACCCGCAACGTGATCGGCAACGAGCCCTTCCTGGTCCTGCTCGGCGACGATCTGGTGCAGAGCAAGGTGCCCTGCTGCCAGCAGATGCTGAACCTCTACGGCGAGGTGCATGAGTCCATCGTCGCCATCCAGCATGTCCCGAAAAACGAAACCCACCAGTACGGAGTGGTCGAGGGCACCGCCCTCCGCGACCGGGTCTATCAGGTGGAACGGCTCATCGAGAAACCGCCGCCGGGCACCACCGACTCGGACATGGCGATCATCGGCCGCTACCTCCTGAAACCGGACATCTTTGAACTGCTCGAGAAAACCACCCCGGGCCACGGCGGCGAGATTCAGCTCACCGACGCCCTGCTGGCGCTGGCCAAAAGGCGGCCCATGTACGCCTACGAGTTCGAGGGAACCAGATACGACGCCGGCGACAAGCTCGGCTACCTGAAGGCGATCATCGCCTTTGCCCTGCAGCACCCGGTGCTGGCCACGGAGTTCCGCCGCCACATCAAGGAAGTCGCCGCCGACCTATGATCTACCTGGAAGTGGCGGTGGCGGCGCCGATACACCAGCCCCTTACCTACAAACTGCCGGAACACATCGATCCGGCAGACCTTGCGCCGGGCCTGCGGCTGCTGGTGCCGCTGGGCAACCGGCTGGTCACCGGCTATCTGCTCGGGATTACCGAGACCGCGCCGGCAACCGGCCGACTGAAGAGCATCGCCGACCTGCTCGACCCGGAACCGCTCTTCCCGGCCGCAATGATTCCCTTCTTC
>JAOUHH010000141.1 GCA_029865195.1 Desulfobulbaceae bacterium | reverse complement strand
CGTGGGCGGTGGCGCCGGCCATCTGCAGGAGGACGTTGAGCCGTTCCTCGGCAAGGACCCCTTTCTGCTGCTCGAGGATTTTTTCATTGGCGTTCTGCAGTTCCTGGTTCGCCAGGTTGAGGGCCTCTTTTTGCCGGTGCATCTCCAGAAAGACGTTGACCTTGCTCTTGAGGATGTCGGCATCCAGCGGCTTGAAGAGATAATCGACGGCGCCGGTTTCATACCCCTTGAAGATCTGTTTGTCATCCTTGCCGATGGCGGTGACGAAGATGATCGGGATATCGCTGGTGGCCGCGTTCTGTCGCAACAGGGCGGCGGTTTCAAAGCCGTCCATCCCCGGCATCATGACATCGAGAAGGATGAGGGCGAACTGGTGTTCAAGGGTGAGCGCCAGTGCCTCGTTGCCGGAGGAGGCGAGGACCAGCTCCGTCTCCAGGCCGCTCAGGATACGCTTCATGGCGATGAGATTCTGCCGCCGATCATCGACCACCAGGGTTTTGGGCTTTTCGGTATGCATGGTTGCCGCTCAGATGGTTGTGGTTTGGTGGGGCATCGCTGGTGCCTCCGGGATGGGGTGGTCGCCAATCCCGGTCAGGAAACCGCCGATCTCCGCAAGGGTCAGGACCGCGTCGATATCGGCGCTCTCCATGGCCGCCAAAGGCATGGCCGGCACCTCGGCTTCGGATGGGGCTTGCACCATGGTGTAGCCGCCGTATTCCTTGATTTTCCTGATCCCATGGCTGCCGTCACTGTTGGCGCCGGTGAGGATGACGCCGATGAGCCGTTCGCCGAATACCGTTGCCGCGCTTTCAAAGAGGACGTCGATGGAGGGCCGGGAAAAGTTGACCGGCGGGTCCACCGACAGGGAAAGGGTGCCGGTCTCTTCAACGAGCAGATGGTAGCCGGCTGGGGCCAGGTAGACGATGCCCCGCTTGAGCGGTTCCTTGTCGATTGCCTCCTTGACCGGCAATGGGCATCTTTTGCCCAGAAAAACGGCCCGATAACCGTCCGTTCCTTCCTCCTTGACATGCTGGACGATAACCACCGAGGCCGGGAAATCTTTGGGCAGACGGGCGAGAATCGTCGCCAGCGCGGACATGCCGCCGGCCGAGGCCCCCATCACCACGGTGCGATAGAGCTCAGCCATGCCCACCCTCCGCGCGTGCATAGTTTTTGCGGTAGATATTGTTTTTTCGCGAAACCGGGTCGAATGTATCCACGACGCTTGAAAACTGCAGCGATTCCTTGGCCCCCAGGCAGAGAAAGCCGCCGGCGCAGAGGCTTGCCGCATAGAGATCGAGGACCCGGTTCTGCAGGTCCTGATCAAAATAGATCAGGACGTTGCGGCAGAGGATCAGGTTCATCTCGCCGAATACCGAGTCGGTGGCGAGGTTGTGGTGCGAGAAAACGATGTTCCGTTTGAGCCCCTCGTTCATCTTGGCGCCGTCGTATTTGGCGTGATAGTAATCGGCGAAGGAGCCTTTAGCCCCGGTCTTATTGTAGTTGGCGGTGTAGTTCTTGATCTTGTCCAAGCCGTAGATGCCGTCCTTGGCAATGGCCAGGGAGCGGTTGTTGTAATCCGTGGCATAGATCTGACAGCGATCGTAAAAATTCTCTTCCTGGAGCAGGATCGCCAGCGAATAGACCTCCTCGCCGGTGGCGCAACCGGCGCACCAGATCTTCACGTAGGGCCAGGTCTTGAGCTTTGGGATGACCTTTTCCCGCAACTCCTGAAAGAAATGCGGGTTTCTGAACATGTCGGTGACGGTGATCGACATGTCCTGCAGGAAGAGGTCAAATGCCGCCTGGTCGTGGAGCAATACCGGGATCAGCGCGGAGATATGGGCAAGCTTGTGGCGCCGGAGTTGGAGGTCGAGGCGTCTGGCCAGCGAGGCCCGCGCATAATGGCGGAAATCATAGCCATAGCGGCGAAATATCCCCTCCAACAGCAGCTCGGTTTCCAAGCGTTTTGTCTTTTCATCCTCCTGGCGGTGCATGGCTTCTCCCCGAGGCCTATGAAGAAACAGCCATTATTTGAAAAGCCACACCCGCATCAGGGAAAGGAGCCGTTCCTGATCGATGGGTTTGGCGAGGTAGTCGTCGGCGCCGGCCTCCAGGCAGAGGCGCCGGTCCTCCGGCATCGCCTTGGCGGTGAGCGCGATCACCGGCAGGTCCTTGAAGCGGGCCTGTTTCTTGATCCGGCGGGTGGTTTCGTAGCCGTCCATCACCGGCATCATGATATCCATCAGCACCATGTCAAACGTCTCGGCGCCGTCCAGCTTGTCCAGGGCCTGCTGGCCGTTGGCGGCCATGGCAACCTGCATCCCGAGTTTCTGCAGGAGGCCCGAGAGGGCGAAGGTGTTGCGCATATCGTCATCCACCAGCAGGATCTTCTTGTTGACGAAAACCTCGTCGCGGTCATGGATCATCTTGATCATCGCCCGCTGTTCAGGCGGGAGGTTGGCGGTCATGCTGTGCATGAACAGTGACACCTCGTCCAGCAGCCGTTCGTTGGACTCGGCCCCCTTGACCACCACCGTGCGGGCATAGAGACGCAGTCTTTCGTTCTCCTCGGCGGTAAGATCCCGGCCGGTATAGACGATGACCGGGACCTTGGCGAGGCGTTCGTTTTCCTCGATCCTGGCGAGCAGGTCGAAGCCGCTCATGTCCGGCAGACCGAGATCAAGGATGATGCAGTCAACCGGTTCCGCGGCCAGCAATTGGCAGGCGGCTTCACCGCAATCGGCGGTGATGATCTCGATCCCCTGCGGGGTGAGGAGTTTTTGGATGTCGTCACGGCTTACCTGATCGTCGTCAACGAGCAGCAGCCTTTTGCAGCCGCCATGGATGATCTCCTCGAACTGGCTGAACACCTGATCAAGCTTTTCCCTGGTGGCCGGTTTGGTCAGAAAGCCCATCGCCCCCTTGAGCAGCGGCTGTGAGGAGCGGTCGCTGGCCGAAACGATGTGCACCGGGATATGCCGGGTGTCGAGATCGTCCTTGAGATTTTCCAGGACCGTGGTGCCGTTGAGATCAGGCAGCCCGAGATCGAGAATGATCGCCTTCGGCTGATACTCCTTGGCCATCAGGATGCCGGATCTACCGCTGCCGGCGGCAAGCGCCTTGTAGCCCTTGTCGCGCGCCATCCGCACGAGGATCTGGGCAAAGATCTTGTCGTCTTCGATGATCAACAATGATTTGTCGCCGGCGCGGGTCGCCTGCCGATCATCGTTGATAAAACTCTCCGGCACCAGCGGGTCGGCCAGAGTGGTTTGCGGGGCTGACGGATCGAGCGGGAGAGTGGCAGCGTTGTCGGCGATGGGGGAAGCTGCCGCGGAATCCGCGGCGGGTTCGGCCGGCAAGCCGTTGAGTGGCAGATAGAGGGTAAAGGTGCAACCGTGGCCCGGCCGGCTGTCGAGCTGGATTTCGCCGCCGAGCAGCCCGGCCAACTGCCGGGAGATGGTGAGCCCCAGGCCGGTGCCGCCGTAACGTCTGCTGGTGGAGCCGTCGCCCTGGCGAAAGGCCTCAAAGATGGCCTCCTGTTTGTCGGGCGAGATGCCGATGCCGGTGTCGATAACCGAAAAGGAGAGGATCGCATCGTTGTTCCGCAACTCGCTGCGCTGGTATCTCGTAGCGGCGGTGGCGGGTTTCACCTCCAGGGTCACCGAGCCGTGGCTGGTGAATTTGATCGCGTTGCTGAGCAGGTTGTCGAGGATCTGATTGAGGCGTTGCTCGTCGGTATTGATGGTTTCAGGCGCTGCCGGGCTGAAGAGCAGCGAGAAGGTCAGCCCCTTTTCCTTGGCGAGATGGCTGAAGCGATCTTCGAGGTGGTGCTTGACGGCCGCCAGCTGCAAGTTTTCCCGGTGGATCTCAAGCCGCCCTGCCTCCACCTTGGAGAGGTCGAGGATATCGTTGATCAGATTGAGCAGGTCACGTCCGCTGCTGGAGATGATCCTGGCCGATTCGAGCTGCTCAGCGGTGAGGTTTCCTTCCGAGTTTTCCGCCAGGGATCTGGCCAGGATCAGGAGGCTGTTCAGCGGGCTGCGCAGTTCATGGCTCATGTTGGCCAGAAATTCCGATTTGTATCTGCTCGCCTGGCCGAGTTCGCCGGCCTTGATCTCAAGGGCGGCGCGGGCCTGGATGATCTCCTGTTGCTGTTTTTGCAGGTAATCGGTTTTTTCCTCAAGCTCCTCGTTGGCGGCGCGCAGTTCCTCGCTCTGTTCCTCAAGCTCTTCGTTGGCGACGCGCAGCTCTTCCTGTTGGCTCTGCAACTCTTCGCTTTGCCGCTGCGTTTCTTCAAGGAGCGACTGCAATTCGTGGCGGGCCTGCGCGGTATGGATGGTGATGGCGATGGATTTGGAAACCTGTTCAAGGAAGTCGGCTTCAAGGGGGGTGAACTCGCGGCTGGCGCCGAACTCCATCACCCCCTTGAGGACGCCGTCGTGCTCAAGGGGCAGTACGATAATGGAGGCAGGCGAGGATGAGCCCAGGCCTGAATCGATGGATAAGGAGAGATGCTCGGGCGGAACATGGTTGAAGATGAGTGCCTTCTTTTCCAGGGCGGCCTGGCCGATCAACCCTTCGCCCAGAACGAATTCGTCGCGGCCTGAAAAATCGGCTTTCAGGGCGTAGCCGGCCTGCCGGTGCAGTTTTCGGCCTTCAAGGACAAAAAAGACGCCGACCTGTACCTGGAGATAGCCGCCTAGAAAATCGAGCACATTTCTGCTTAAGGTGGCCAGGTCTTGTTCTCCCTGCATGCAGCGGCTCAGTTCCGCCACGCCGGTTTTGACCCAGTCCTGCTCTTCGAGGTTGGTGGCCATCCTACGCAGGGCGATACTCAGGGAGTCCTGCTCCGAGCGGGGCTCGATGCTGACCGCAAAATCGCCGGTGCTGATGCTGTCGGCCTGGGCGACGACATCCTGAAAGCTTGCGATCATCTTGTTGACCGAGATGGCAAGGATATCGTTGTCGCCGCGGACATGAACCGTACGGTCGAAGATGCCGAGGGAGATATCGTTGCAGACCAAGGCGATGGCGCGCAGGGAGGTGGCGAGTTCCTGAAAGCTCTTGGAGAGCCTGCCGAACTCATCGTCGGTGCTGACCACCGTTTGCTCGATGTTTTCAAGATCGCCGTCGGCAAGCCGGTTTGCCTGCATGGTCAGGAGGTGGAGGGGGGTGGTCACTCGTCGCGCCGCCCACAACGCGAGCAACAGGACGATCCCACCTACGGCAAAGAACAGCAGCAGGGCAATGGCGGCTTGACGGTTGAGATCCTCGAATGCCGCCGCCACCGGAATCTCGGTAATCACGGCCAAGGGGACGCCTTTGATCGTGATCGGGCTGTATAGCCCGAGAACCATGATTCCTTCATGATTCGTATAGATGGACGACTTGCTCTGGCCGGCCTTGTCGTTGTGCTGTTTCCGCAGTTGTTGCAGCCAGGACTTGCTTTGCGCGGTTTCTATGCGGATATCAACAGGAGAGGCCTGCTCCAGCGCGGTTGAATGGGAGCGCAGCAACAGATCCGGGCCGATCAGATAGGATACGACGCCGCGGGTGAGATCGTTGCTCTGCATGATCCGGTCGATTTTGGCGATGCTGAGCTGGATAGCCATCAGTCCAGCCATCTCACCGGCCAACGAGTAAACAGGGGTGATCAGAAAGCAGGCATCGGCATGCCTGGATGGCAAGTATTTGCCGAAATCCGAAAAAACGGTGCGGCTTTCGTTGCTGGCCGTCCGGCATGCCTGGCCAAAATGGCTCTGAGCGTAGGCGCCGGTGAATATATTGGTGCCTAGGTCGGCTTCCTGTCCAGCCGAGTAGAGTATGTTGCCCCGGTGGTCGATGAGGAAAACATCGTAGAATTCGTTGATCGAGAGAAAGAAGTCGAATTGTTCAGTTGTTTTGTTGGTAATTTCAGTCCATTCAAGGCTGTAGATGAAATCTTCCAGCGGGAGCCCGGAGGCGTTGAAGGCCTCCGTCAGGGCCTGCAACTGGGTGCGGACATTGTCGCGCCTTGCTTCCCAGTTGAGGGACTTTGTGCTTTCATTAAAAAAGTCATCGATTTCCTGGGTCTTGTGGAAGGCGGTGTTTTTCAGTTGGGCGATGACTTCCTGCTCGAGTGAATTGTGACTGTTCCGGTAGTTCATGTAGCTTGCGGCGGCAAGCGGGATAAGGGATACAGCCAGAAACCAGAACAGCTGCACCCGGAAGAATCCCTTGCCGGTCATGGTCCGGAGCAGGCTTGGTTGTCGGGTATGCCGTTTGCTTGTCTTGATCATCTGTTTTCCCCATGCATGTATGCATGCGCTTTATAACAGTTGCCGCGGAAAAAGTCTAAGCGGTCGCGAAGGCGACTGCAATTTTATGTTGCGGCGGGGTTATGGTTTTTGGCCGGTCCATGTGCGGCGGACAATCGAGGTGGCCAAGGCGGGAATCTATTTGCTGGTGAAGGTGAATGAGCCGTCCCAATCCGGCGGCGGCGGGTTTTCTTGATAGTTGCGGATGCGGTCACGGTAGAGACAGTAAAGCTTGGCGGGGTGTTTTTTGTGCAGATCGTTGATGATCGTTGCCGCCGCCGCGAAGTCTCGGTTGTGGTAGTGGGATATTGCCTGCTCAAAGGTTTCCACCTCCAGCCGCAGCGCTTCGTCCGGCTCGCCTTCGCACAACGGCTCGTAAATTTTTACCGGCCGGTGCTTGCCTTTAACCTTCACCATGTCGATGAAACGGCAGAAGAATCGGTCGCCAATCGCCTCTCGGGTGTATTCGGAGATATTGATGTTGGTGCCGTATTCCTTGTTTGATCCCTCCAAGCGGGCGCCGAGGTTGACGGCGTCGCCGAGGACGGTGTAGTCGAACCGTTCGTTGCTGCCGAAGTTGCCCACGCTCATGACTCCGGTGTTGATGCCGATGCCGACGTTGACGGCGGGCAGCCCCTCCGCCTCCCATTGCGGATCGAGCTGGCGCAATCTTGCCATCATGACGAGTGCTGCCCGGACCGCGTTGGCGGCATGGTCATCGTCGTCGAGGGGTGCGCCCCAGATCGCCATGATCGCGTCGCCGATGAATTTGTCCACCGTGCCGCCAAATTCCATGATCACCGCACTCATCGCGGTAAGGTAGCGGTTCATGAACAACGCAAGTTGCGAGGATTCCATCTGTTCGGAAATGGAGGTGAAGCCGCGGATGTCACTGAACAGCACCGTCAGTGTTTTCTCTTCACCGGAGAGGGCGAGGTTTTCCGGGTGGGCCATCAGCTTGTTGACCACCTGCGGGGAGACATAGTGGCCGAAGGCAAGACTGATAAAACGTTTTTCACGCCCTTCGAAGAAATAGTTGAAGAGGGTGACCATCATGAAAATTGC
>JAOUHH010000140.1 GCA_029865195.1 Desulfobulbaceae bacterium | reverse complement strand
CGACGCGGTCATCTGCCTCGGCGTGGTGATCCGTGGCGCTACGCCGCATTTCGATCTGGTGATCAACGAGGCGGCCAAGGGCATCGCCCAGGTCGGCATGGATACCGGTTTGCCGATCCTCTTCGGGGTGCTTACCACCGACAACATTGAACAGGCCATCGAGCGAGCTGGTTCCAAGGCGGGCAACAAGGGCTCCGAGTGCGCCATGGCCGCCATCGAGATGGTCAATCTGCTGGCGCAGATATAGGACTTAGATGAGCTTACGACGTAAGGCCAGGGAACTGGTTCTGCAATCCCTCTATCAAAGCGAGTTGAACGGCAAGCCGCTTTCCGAGACCTTCCGGCTCCTCCGCGAGCATTTCGAGATCGACAAGAAGGCCTTGCCCTATGCTGCCGAGTTGATCGAGGGGATGGGTGAAAACCATGCCGACCTCGATCAGCGGATTAGCAAGCAGACCAAGAATTGGCGGATGGAGCGGATGTCGCTTATTGACCGCAACATCATCCGCATCGGGGCCTATGAGTTGTGCTTCCGGCCCGAGATCCCGGCCGAGGTGGTGATCAACGAGGCGCTTGAGGTTGCCAGGCGGTACAGTACCGACGAGGCGGCACCTTTTATCAACGGCATCCTGGACGGGATCGCCAAGGGCGTGAAGCTGCCACCCGACGCATAACCGGGCGGCTTGTCGCCCAGGAAGCACAGGTCCGAGACTCGTTTATGGCCAAGGGACAAAGTCAAGTGTCGGCAGCGCCCTCCTTGGGTCGGGAAATACTGGCGGTGGTGCTGGGATTCGTCGCCCTGTTCCTGTTGATTAGTCTGCTCAGCTATCAGCCGGTTGATGCAGCCGTTGCCGGCCCAAACTGGGGAGGGGTGATCGGGCAACTGCTCTCGCTTGCCCTGATGGGGGTGTTCGGCTTCAGCAGCTTCTGGCTCCCCCTTCTCCTCGCCCTCTTTGCCGTCCGCATCTTCTTTTCGCGCATATCGCCGGCCGACCTGCCTTTTGTCTGCGGCGGGGTCACCGGCATCCTGGTGGCCAGCGGCGGTCTGCTCGCCGCAACCGGCGTTGAAACCTTTTCCATCTTTTCCCATCCCTTTCCCGCCGGCGGCACCCTCGGCCGATTGCTGTATTCCTTTGTCGGTACCTATTTCGGCGGCCCCGGCTCCGTGCTTCTTTTCCTGCTGGTGCTGCTCGTCTCCCTGATGGTTTCGGTCCGTTTTTCGGTGTACGGGTTCGGGCTTCGTCTTGGGCAGGCCTCTACGTTGCTGCGTGACCGCTATGCGATGCGCCAAGGGGGAGAGGAGGACGGCGAGGTGGCGGACAGGCGGCGACCGGACAAGGATGAAAAATCCGCCGTCGCCGTCCCCAACGTGCATGCGCCGGCCCCCCTGCCGGAAGAAGACGGCGATGACGACGAGTTTCAGGCCCTGCCGGTTTCTCCCGGCACCTATCAGTTGCCGCCCGTCACCCTGCTCGACAAGCCGGAGCGGACCGAGATGGTGGTCGACCGCGATCATTACTATGCGGTGAGCCGCCTGCTTGAGGGAAAATTGAAGGATTTCGGGGTGATCGGCAAGGTGGAGGGGATTTCGCCGGGGCCGGTGATAACCACCTACGAGTTTGCGCCGGCGCCCGGGGTCAAGATCAACAAGATCGTCGCCCTGGCCGACGATCTGGCCCTCGGTCTCAGGGCCGAGAGCGTGCGGATCGTCGGTTCGGTGCCCGGCAAGGCGGCGCTGGGGATCGAGATCCCCAATCCGGAGCGGCACATCGTCTATTTTAGGGATATCGTTGTCGGCGACACCTTCCAGAAGGCGGCCTCCCGTCTCTCCATCGGCCTGGGCATGGATGTGGTGGGCAACCCGGTGGTAGCCAATCTCGCCAAGATGCCCCATCTCCTCATCGCCGGGGCCACCGGCGCCGGCAAGAGTGTCGGCATCAACACCATCATCGGCTCGATCCTGATGAAGGCGACCCCTGCCGAGGTGCGGCTGCTGCTGGTCGATCCCAAGCGGATCGAACTTTCCGCCTATGAGGACATCCCCCATCTGCTGCATCCGGTGGTGGTTGACCCCAAGCTTGCCAGCCGGGCGCTGCAGTGGGCGGTGCGGGAGATGGAGCGCCGCTATCAGTTGATGGAGGAGGCGCGGGTGAAGAGCCTGGCCGGCTATAACGAGGTCGCCGAGGTGAAGCTGCCGCTGATCGTCATCGTCATTGACGAGTTGGCCGATCTGATGATGGTCTCCTCCCGCGAGGTGGAGGATGCGGTGGCGCGTCTGGCGCAAATGGCCCGGGCCGCCGGCATGCATCTGATCCTCGCCACCCAGCGGCCGTCGGTGGACGTGCTCACCGGTCTGATCAAGGCCAACTTCCCCACCCGGATCTCCTTCAAGGTCTCCTCCAAGATCGATTCGCGGACCATCCTCGATGCAAGCGGCGCCGAGCACCTGCTGGGCGCCGGCGACATGCTCTTCCTGCCGCCGGGCGGGAACAAGCTGCAACGGATCCATGGCGCCTATATCTCCGAGAAGGAGATCGAGCGGATCGTCGATTTCCTCAAGGGGCAGGGAACGGCCCAGTATGAGGAGTCCATGCTGCAGATCGGCGAGGAAGCGGAGCAGGAGGGCGGCGATGAGGAGTATGACGAGAAATACGACGAGGCGGTGGCGATGGTCTGCGAATCCGGCCAGGCCTCGATCTCCTTGGTGCAACGGCGCCTGCGGATCGGTTATAACCGGGCGGCGCGGATGATCGAGCGGATGGAACGGGAAGGGGTGGTCGGGCCCGCCGATGGCGCCAAGCCGCGCGAGGTGCTGGTAAGAAATTCCTATTGAGTTCTTTTCTGCTTGCCGATTTCGTGGAAATGCTTAACTGTATTGCTGTCAGTCATCGCTTTCCCGCATAAACAGCGAAACCATTTCAGTGGCGGGGAGAGGGGGCCGATAAGAATATTAAGAGCAACCCGTTACAAGGAGGTAACAAATCATGGAATGGCTATCTCCCAGCATCAATATGGAAAAAGTGAAAACCATTGTGTATCATGTCCCCAACGGGCAGCCGCTGGCGGTACCGGTGCACGGCTTTGAAGATCTGATCGAGTTCGGCCCCGGCGATATCTGCGACACCTCGGAATTCAACGGCGTTGTCCATTTCTTTCCCAAGGGCAACTGTTAGTCACTCCGCCACACGAAGTATCCGACGGCACGTTCTTGCTCGGCAAGGGCGTGCCTTTTTTTATGTGTTCTCCGGCCTCTGAGATCCATCCGCAATGATCAAGACCTCTGTTGACCATCACCTCCACACCTTTTACTGCCACCACGCCAGGGGAACCATGGAGGAGTATGTCCTGGCCGGGATCGACTGCGGGCTGGAGGGGATCATCTTCCTCGAGCACATGGAGGAGGGGATCAACTATTTTGAAACCACCTGGCTCACCGAGGACGATTTCGTCGGTTACCGCCGGGAGGGCGAGCGGCTGCGCGGCGAATACGGCGACCGGATCAACATCGGTCTGGGCGTCGAGGTGGGGTACAACCCGGCGCGGGTGGAGGCGCTTAGGGAGCGGCTCGCCCGGGAGCAATGGGATCGGATCGGTATCTCCTATCATTTCATGGAGATAGAAGGCCGCCATTACAACATGTTGAGCCGCAAGCGCGAGAACACGTTGGCATTTAGTCAAGCCGGGGTCGGCAAGGTTCTGGACCGCTACTTTGCCGGGTTGCTGGCGGCGGTTCATGACCTGCCGGGAACCGCCCTTTGCCATCTCGACGCGGTGTTGCGGCACCATCCGGATATCGTTTTCACCCCCGAGCACATGGCGCAGGTCGATGCCATTCTCCTGGCCCTGGCCAAACGGGACATGGCGCTTGAGATCAACTCATCGGGATTTTCGCACCGCAACGAGCAGTATCCGGCGCTGGCGATCATCCAGCGGGGGGTGGAACTCGGCTTGCGCCTGGAGGCGGGGTCGGACGCGCACCGGCCCGAAGACGTGGGCCGCGGGTTCTCCCGGCTCTCGTCGCTTCCCCTGTAGGTGGCCGTCAGATAAAGGCGACGGCTGCGGCTTAGGCGAGGTTGATGATCAGCGGCACGGTATGCAGCGCGCTTGAGACGCTGTTGGTGCTGCCCAACCGCCACTCCTTGCAGGCGGCGGGATCACCGAGCAGTTTGCCGATCTCCGCGACCACGCCCTTGATGTTGATCACGGGATGGCGCGAGAAGACGGTGGGCAGGCCATGGGTCAGGTTGCAGGCGAGGCAGCGGCCGGGCCGCTGGGTGAGGTGCAGTTCAAAGTGGAGGGTGTTGTCCTTGGCCCGATGTTCCTTGTAGACCAGGCTGATATCGTAAGCCCCCTCGGAGGCGTCGCCGAACAGGGCGTCGAAGAACTGGTCGGCCCGGTCGGGCGGAAAGATACCGGTCAGGGTTTGCCGGTTGAAAAGGTCCTTGAACTTGTCGCTGCTCATCCTGTTCCCTCTTTGGTTGCTGGCGTGGCGGGGTCTGTTCGTCCGGTTGTTTCTTGTTGAGAATCCATGCTACAGTACAACGGCCTTGGTGGAGCGTCAAATCAAAAGGCGGCCACGCTGCCATTTTCAGGCTGTTCGCCGCCGCTCCTTGGCCGTTGCGGGGGCATGGCCGCTGTGGTACATTGGCCGCCATGCAGCAGACACTCTTTCCCATGGAACCGCCTCCCCGCCGCGAGGCCGCGCCGGTTGTCAATCCGCGCAATCTCAATTCGGCCCAGTATCAGGCGGCCACCACCGTCTCCGGTCCGGTGCTGGTCATCGCCGGCGCGGGCAGCGGCAAGACCCGCACCCTGGTCTACCGGATGGCGCACCTCATCGAGCAGGGGATCGCGCCCGAGAAGATCCTTCTCCTCACCTTTACCCGCAAGGCCGCCCAGGAGATGCTGCACCGGGCCGAGGCCCTCATCGACGCCTCCTGCCAGCGGGTGATGGGCGGCACCTTTCACGCCGTCTCCAATCTCCTCCTGCGCCGCTACGGCCACCATATCGGCTTTGCCCCCAACTTCACGATCATCGACCGTTCCGATGCCGAGGGCATCGTTAACCTGCTTAAATCCTCGCTGGAGCTGGGGGTCGGCAACAAACGGTTTCCGTCCAAGCGGGTGATCGTCAACCTGATCAGCAAGTCGGTGAACAAGTCACTGCCCCTGGGCGAGCTGCTCGACGACGAGTTTGGCCATTTCGCCGAGTTTCTTGACGACCTGATCCGATTGCACGACCACTACGGCAGGTTCAAGCTCGAGCATGGGCTGATGGATTATGACGATCTCCTGGTCAACTGGCAGCGGGTCCTCGAGATTCCGGAGGTGCAGCTTGAGATCTCCAACCGCTTCAGCCATGTGATGGTGGACGAGTATCAGGACACCAACCGCATCCAGGCCGCCATTGTCCGCGCCATCGCCCATACCCATGACAACGTGATGGTGGTGGGCGACGACTCGCAGTCGATCTACAGCTTTCGGGGCGCCGATTTCAAGAATATCATGGAGTTTCCAGATCTCTTCCCCGGCACCCGGATTATCCGGCTGGAGGAGAACTACCGTTCCTGCCAGCCGATCCTCACCGTCACCAACGCGGTGATCGAGCGGGCCGCCCAGCGCTACACCAAGTCGCTTTTCAGCCGCATCGAGGGCGGCGAGCGACCGGTGCTGATGGGGGCGCGGGACGAGAACGAACAGGCCCGCTACGTGGTGGAGCGGATTCTCGCCCACCGGCAGGAGGGGATGTCGCTCTCGGAGATGGCGGTGCTGTTCCGGTCCGGCTTCCATTCCTACAAGCTGGAGCTTGAGCTCGCCAACCACCAGATCCCGTTTGAAAAGCGGGGCGGCCTCAAGCTTACCGAATCGGCGCACACCAAGGATGTCCTCTCCTTCCTGCGGGTCACCTGCAACCCCGGCGATCATCTGTCCTGGAACCGGCTGTTGCTGCTCCTCGACAAGGTGGGGCCGAAGACGGTGCAGAAGATCCTCGGCGCCATCAAGGGCGTCGAGGACCCGCTGGCCGTCTTGCGGCGGTATCAGGCCGCGCCAACGTGGCGGCAGGGCTTTGTCGAGCTCCTCGATCTGCTGGATTCGCTGCGGCGGCCCGAGTTGCTGCCGCTTGAGCAGTTCGATCTGGTGATGGAGTATTACCAGCCGGTCTTCGAGCGGATCTATCACGACGATTATCCTCGCCGGCAGCGCGATCTTGAGCAGTTGCGGGTGGTGCTCGGCGAGTATCCCGACCTGCAGAGCCTGATCGACGCCACCGCCCTGGAGCCGCCCGAGAGCGGGGTGGATCAAGACGTGCGGGATGGCGGCGACCGGGTGATTTTGTCCACCGTCCATTCGGCCAAGGGGCTTGAGTGGGACGCGGTGTTCATCATCCATCTGGTGGAGGGTAAGTTCCCCTCGGGCCAGGCGGAGTTGCCGGAGCAGATGGAGGAGGAGCGGCGGCTCCTCTATGTGGCCGCCACTCGCGCCAAGAAGCATCTCTATTTTATCTATCCGCGGCAGGTGGTGGGGTATGACCGCTCGATTTCCCTGGGGACCCTTAGCCCTTTCCTGGCCGAGTTGCCGCCGGGGCTGATGCACACCCGGAGCGGGTATTCCTCGCCGGCTCCCGGCTACCGTTTGCCGGAACAGCGGCCTGCGGCTCTAACTGCGGCGCCTGTCCGCAAGAGTGTGGACGCTGAAAGCTTTGCGGTGGGGATGGCGGTGAAGCACCCATTTTTCGGAGAGGGGCGGGTGGAGGCGGTGGTGCCGCCGCGCTCGGTGGATGTGCAGTTCGTCCGCCACGGCAAGAAGACCCTGCATCTCGATTACGCCAAACTGGAGGTGGTCGGCTGATGAACTATCAGGAGGCCTGGCAATTTCTCGACAATCTGCAATTCTTCAAGATCAAGCTCGGCCTGGAGAGCATGAACGGCTTCCTCGATTCGGTGGGCCATCCCCAGCGGCAGCTGCGCTTTATCCATGTCGCCGGCACCAACGGCAAGGGCTCGGTGTCGGCAACCTTGCTGTCGATCCTCGCTGCCGCCGGCTACCGGGTTGGCCTGTATACCTCGCCGCACCTGAGTTCGGTGCGGGAGCGGTTCCGGATCAACGATACCTTTATCCCGGAGGCCGATTTCGCGGCCATCGCCACCGAGATCCGGGAGGTGCTGGGGGAGCGGCAGATCACCTATTTCGAGTTCACCACCGCGCTGGCGATGCTCTGGTTTGCCCGGCGTGAGGTCGATGTCGCCATCCTGGAGGTGGGGATGGGCGGCCGGCTCGACGCCACCAATGTGGTGACGCCGCTCGTCAGCGTGATCACCAACGTCTCCATGGACCATGAGGCGTACCTCGGCACCACCCTCGCCGAGGTGGCCTTTGAGAAG
>JAOUHH010000139.1 GCA_029865195.1 Desulfobulbaceae bacterium | reverse complement strand
GTGGGAGCCGCGATGCATGCGCACCACCAGCCAAAGCACTGCGGCTCCTGAAACCAGTCGGATGGTTGTAAAGCTGGCTGGGTCAATCGGTGTGTGTTTGAGGGCGAGGCGGCACAGCAGCGAATTACACGCAAAGGCAATCATGGCCAAGGACGTCAGGACAAATATGCGGGCAGGTGACATTTCATTCCTTCAGGCAGCCTTTTCAAGGCGAAAAACTTTGGGGTTCACGCTCCGCTGCAGGTGGCAGTTGTGAAGACCGTTGTTATGTAATGACATATTTTATTTTTTGACCACCGCGCCACCAGCTGCCTGCAACCCTTCAATGCCTCCCTCGATGAACCGGGCCTTGACGCCGCAGGACTGGAGACGGTCCAACACACTGTTGCTGACACTTCCGCCTCGGACGCAATAGATGACAACTTCTTTGTCCTTCGGTACTTCGGCTATCCATTGATCTACCTTGGCCGGATCTTTCCATTCGGCACCAGGTACAACCACATTGGACGCGGCCAAATCTTCCTTGCGACGAACATCAATTACCGTGACGGTACTTGCAACAGACTTGAAATCTCCTGGCTTAATTGTTCGTTCCATTTGGCCCTCCGTAAAGCTTTGTGGTTGAACGTTACGGGTAACCTGACCGCGCCACCTGACTTGCCACTTCAGCGCCGCCGAGGTTCTCGCGGTCAGATTAAGCGCCTGGTTGGTCGTTTACATATCAATTCCTATCACAAAGATTGGAACCTGGATCGCGCTTTTAAAATGTGGTAAATAACGTGTGACTTTTTCAAAAGATAAACTGCCTTCCCACTTTTGACCTACTTCGCTTTTCATTCTTTTTTGGAATGAATTTGTAGTAACGATGTAAACCCCTAAATCAATTTTGTCCAAACCTGAGTAAGAAGCTACCTGAAATTTAAGTAGGTCAATGCCAATGAATGACGAATGACCAAACTCGACTTCGACACCAACTCTTTCTTTTAAAAAGTCCATCTTTGCAGAGGGGTCTCGCGGTTCGTCGAAAACAGCTGGTTGGGACTCCCAGCCATTCTTTTTAAATAAATTGTCAAGAATTTCGTTGAAATATGGCCGAGAAAGGTCAGGAATTTTTATAGATGGGTGATGTAGGATAGATTCAATTTCTTGTTTTAGGGATAGACGGCTATTCAGGACTTGTTCAGCGAAACGATATGAAAATGTTTGTAGTCTTATTTTCATTGCTTTGCCTATATCAACTCCCAAATTCCCTGCGGGGAGAGATGCGCCGGTTTCATTCTTCCTGTTTTTCTTAATTCTGTTGCTGCCCATCTAACATCGTACTGCCAAGTGTAAAATAGGTTCCCTGATGCTCGTAAATCTTTTTCGTATTTGGCCCAGATAAATTTGCAGACTTCAATAATGGTGCCCCTATTCCCGTTTTGCTTTAGGGCTTCAATGAGCCAGTCTCTCAAATCATATTTATCGGCCACGTTGATCTCCTTTGTAGACGCCCAACTTTATTATTATACTGCGCATCAGTTTCATTCTAACTGAAAGCTCATGCTAACTCACCGTTGGAGCCTACTGCTGGGGTTAATTCCTGTCAATTGCAAATTAGTTTGCTTGTTTTCCTGCCCGTCGAAGCGCCCGGATACCCGCTGCCGGTTAACCGTCTTGTAGCTCCGCTACGATGTTGGCCAGTTTCGTGATGCCCTCTTCTAGCTCCACGCTCCACGGATGCCAGCAACTGAGCCGGATACAGTTCTTGTATGCGCCGGTGCTGCTGCATATCTCACCGGGGAGGATCGAAACACCTGCCTCTTTCGCCCTGCGGGACAGTTCGAAACCATCAACCCCCTCGCCCATCTGCACCCATAGCACATAGCCGCCCTGCGGCGAGGAAATCTTGGTGCCTGGAGGGAATGAGTTGGTGATCATCCTCGCCATGTCCACGACCCGGTTGCGCATGATCCCCCGCATCCGCCGCAGATGGCGGTCGAAGGTGCCGTTGGTTAAAAAATCATCCATGATCATCTGGTTTAGCTTTGAAGAGGCGATGCTGCTGTTGAATTTGAACCTTTGTACCCGCTTGACGAATTTTCCGGGTAACGCCCGACCTTCCTGACTCGGAAAGTCGGGCGTTTTATTCTGCAGAACGAGTGGGATGGGGTTACAGCCTGAGTGGGCCGCGTTTGACGATCTCGCAACCAACGCGGAGCCGGGTGGTAAAGATAAAGCATGTCAAGCTGCCCAGGGTCCCGCCTGCGAACCAGGGGAGCGCATTGGGTAAGTTGATATCACTGCCCATGGCATAGAAGGAGATGACCGCCAATAGCGCCGCTATCGGAAAATAGAGAAGCGCGGCAGAATAATCCATGGCCCTCGCTTCGGCTTGAGTCAAGAACAGCGGCGCAATGAGAGCGCCGCTACCCAGAAAAAGTATTCCGCAGACCACCATGAAACCGGGGCCGTCCGAATGGGGGATCAAGCTGGCGAGATGGTCATGGGCGGCGAATCCGATAGTAAATTGTGGGCAGAAGAAAAGGGTAATGGTGGCGCATATTGCCTGGGTTACTGACAGTTTCGCAAAGATTTTCCAGATGGCTGGGCGCAAGTCGCGCCGTACAACTGCAAGAACGTCCTCGTTCAAGCGTAATGGCGGCGAGACCGGTTTGGTATTGTCAAATTCAAGAAATTCGTATTCCCAGGCCTCATGTTTTCCTTTCTGGTCGGTCATCAGCGGTCCTCGTTCTTCCTGATACATTGCCTTAGTTTTTTTATCGCTCTGCTCACGAGTTGGCGCGCATTGGCAGGAGTGGTGTCGAGTGCGGCGGCAATATCTGCGAAGGAAAAATCTTTTCCAAAGCGCAGTTCTATGGCCCGGCGTTGTTGAAAAGGAAGTTTGGTGTCAACGGCGACAAGCGGGTCCGGGGAGTGCCGGTCGTTGCTGTGGAGCGCTGCCGGCGGCACATCGAGATCCTCCAGTGAGACGTTGGCAAACTCCTTTTGTGATTTTCGGTAATGATCGACAAGGGTGTTGCGCAGGACGGTGAAGAGCCACGGCTCAAACGGAAACTCTCGTTTGTATCGGTAGCGGGAGTGGTGCAACCGCAAAAAAACCTCCTGAAAGATTTCATCGGCATCTGCCGATCTGTGTAGCCTTTTGCGCAGATACCCATAGACCTTGCCCTTGTATCTGCCATAGAGGCAGGTGAATGCATCAATATCTCCGCCCTGATAGAGCATCATCAACTCCGTTGCATCCATAGCGGTGTATGCTTTGTTATTTCCTTCCATACCCTAAATACGTCAAAACAGGCTGTTTTGTGACAGCGTCAGATGATTGAATAAAAAAAGTGTCACAAATCCGCTCCCCGGCACGAATGTATCCGCAGTCATCACGCGATGTCCGCGTCTGGCGAGCTCCGGTCGGAGAATGGAAGTTTTTGGGATAGTGAACACAATTCAGCGCAAGGAGATTGAAATCATGAAAAGAGTTAAGGGGGTCTTGGCAGTTTTTTTCTTTATGGCACTTGTTTCCTTCGTCGGCCCGGCTAGGGTTTCGGCCCACTGTGACACCATGGTTGGGCCGGTGGTAATCGAGGCGCAGGCTGCTCTTGAGCAGGGAGATGTGACGCCGCTGTTGAAATGGGTCAACCCCACAGGTGAAGAGGAAATCAAAACCGCCTTCCGGCAAGCCCTGTCCGTGCGGGCCAGTGGCGGAGAAGCGAGGGAGCTTGCCGACAAATATTTCTTTGAAACGTTGGTCCGTGTCCATCGGGCCGGGGAGGGGGCGCCTTACACCGGGCTCAAGTCCGGTGAGAAAATTGATCGGGCGGTGGTCATGGCGGACAAGGCCCTGGTCGATGGCAATATTGATGGCTTGGTCAAGGCATTGACCAATGCCGTGGCCAAAGGGATACAGCAGCGTTTCCAGCATGCCCATGAAGCCCGGCAGCATGCTGGCGATTCCGTGGACGCCGGTCGGGAATACGTGGCGGCTTATGTTGCCTTTGCTCACTATGTCGAGGGGTTGCATGGAATGGTGCAAAGTTGCGGTGGGCATCAGGGTGCCGCAGGACACGCCGCTCATTAATGCCGAGGGGGTGAGCTTGCCCCCAGGCGACGACAACAAGCCCGGCTTCTCGAAAGAAGAAAAGCCGGGCTTGTTGTTTGTCCTTTGTTTGTCGAATCCGCTGGTTTTACAACCCGAGCGGGCCGCGTTTGACGATCTCGCCGCGGGTGGAGATCACCACCTCTTCGCTCTTGGGGGTGATGCCGCTCCGCCGCATCGCCTCCTTGATGATCCCGCGCATGGAGCCGCAGCAGGGCACCTCCATGATGGCGATGGTCAGGCTGTTGAGGTCGGCGGTCTTCAGGACCTCGACGAACTTCTGCACGTAGCTTTCGGCGTCGTCGAACTTGGGGCAGCCCATCATCATCACCTTGCCGGCCAGCAGTTCCTGATGGAAACCGGCGTAGGAGGCGGCGGTGCAGTCGGCCGCAACCAACAGGTCGGCGTTCTTCAAAAACGGCGCCGACGGCGGCACCAGCCGGATCTGGATCGGCCAGTGGCTCAAGGCCGAGTCCTGTGCCGCGGGCAGGCCGCCCACCGGCTTGTTGGCGGTCTGGCAGGGGGTGGGGCGGGCAAAGGTTTCCATGTGGCTGCCGGCGCAGCCGCAGCCAAGGGTCGGTTCGACCACCTCTATCTTCGGCTTCTTCTGGCTGGCGAGCAATGCCTCCACCGCCTCCTCGTCAAAGTCGTCCGCCTCGCGTTCGATGATCTGCAGCGCGCCGGTGGGACAGTGGCCCAGGCAGGCGCCCAGGCCGTCGCAGTACTTTTCGGCGATCATCTTGGCCTTGCCGTTTTCGATGACCAGCGCGCCCTCGGCGCAGTTGGGGACGCATTCGCCGCATCCGGTGCATAACACTTCGTCGATCTCGATGATTTTGCGCATTACTTTTGTCATAGCCGTATTCTCCATGTTCAGCGGGACGAATGATTCGTTCCGGGTCTGTCTTTTTATTGGTTCAGCAGCACCTTGCGCGCCAGCGCTTGGCCGCCCGCGGTGAGAAAGGATTTCTCGATCACCTTGTCCAGATGCTCGGGCGAGGATGGCGAGAGCTGCTGCTGTTCTTCCAGGTTGACGATCAGGTCCGCGTCGTAGAGACACTTGAAGTTGACCGTTTCTTCGGGCCGGGGCGTATGATGGTGGCCGATGATGTCGCACACCTCGTCGATCAGTCCCGGCGGGGCCGCGAGCTTTGCCAGGATGTGCCTGGCGATGGGCGGGCCCTCCTCGTGCTGGTAGCGGGCGGCGGTCGAGTGGTGCTTGCGCTCCGCCTCCTTGATGCCGATGTCGTGCAGGTAGGCGGCAATCAGCAGCACCGCGTCGTTGGCCTTTTCCTGCTCACCGATCTCCTCGGCATAGCGGGCGACGGTAAGCGCATGGTTGATCCGCCGGCTGTCGTCGCCGAAATAATTCTTGGTTTCCACCGCCACCTGTTCCTTGAGCAGGTCGTGCTTCTGGTTCAGCAACTGCGGCGGCAGTTCGCCGAGACACTGTTTGGCATAGGGGCAGTAAGCGGCGCAACCGAAATCGGTTTTCGGATTGAGCATCCGCTGGCCGCAGTTCCCGCAGGGTCGGGTGGAATCATCCTTGAAGAATTCCACCGTATGACCACACTCGGGGCAGGGGGCTTCGAAGACGGCACTGCCGTCCCAGTAGCGATTGTCCTGGCCGGGGCATTGCATGGTGGTTCTCCTTATGTAAGGCTTTCGGGTTGCGTCCGCCGGGGCGGCTTCAGCCTGCATGGTAAGCGAGGCTGAAGCCGCTCCGCACGGTTTTTTACTTAGTTGATGCGAAGGTTCTTGTCAGCGCCGCCGCTGCAGGCGCAGCCGCCGCCACAACCGCCGCTGGTGGTGACACCGAGGATGGTGTTGAGGTCGGCGTCCGGGGTGGATACCGGCTTGATCTCAAAGGTCTTGACCAGGACGTCCAGCACGCCGGGGGTAACGAAGGCGGGCAGGGAGGGTCCGAGGCGGATGTCCTTGATTCCCAAGTGGAGCAGGGTGAGGAGGATCGCCACCGCCTTCTGCTCGTACCAGGAGAGGACCAGGGAGAGCGGCAGGTCGTTGACCCCGCACTCGAAGGCGTTGGCCAGGGCCACCGCGATCTGGATGGCGGAGTAAGCGTCGTTACACTGGCCGATGTCCAGCAGGCGCGGAATGCCGCCGATGTCGCCGAGCTTCTTGTCGAAGAAGCGGAACTTGCCGCAGGCCAGGGTCAGCACCATGCAGTCGGCCGGGACCTTCTCGACGAACTCGGTGTAGTAGTTGCGGCCCGGCTTGGCGCCGTCGCAGCCGGCGACCAGGAAGAAGTGACGGATGTCCTTGTTCTTGACCGCCTCAATGACCTTGCCGGCGACACTCATTACCGTGTTGCGGGCGAAACCGACCATCACCGAACCCTTGTCGGTGTCGGCGGCAAAGCCCGGCATGGCCAGGGCCTTGTTGATGGCCGGGGTGAAGTCCTTGTTGTCGCCGATGTGGGCAACGCCGGGCCAGCCGACCAGACCGGTGGTGAAGATGTTGTCCTGGTAGCTTTGGGGCTGCTGGATACAGTTGGTGGTCATGACGATAGCGCCGGGGAACTCACCGAACTCCTTCTGCTGGTTCTGCCAGGCGGTGCCGAAGTGGCCGTGGAAATGGCCGAATTTCTTCAGCTCCGGGTAGCCGTGGCAGGGCAGCATCTCGCCGTGGGTGTAAACGTTGATCCCCTTGCCCTCGGTCTGCTTGAGGATCGCTTCCAGATCCTTGAGGTCATGGCCGGAAACGAGCAAGGCCTTGCCCGCCTTGGCGCCAAGCGGTACCTCGGTGGGAACCGGGTGGCCGTAGGTGCCGGTGTTGCCGGCGTCGAGGATCTCCATGGCCCGCAGGTTGATCTCGCCGCATTTCATCGCCGCGCCGATGCAGTCGTCAACGGAGAGGTCGTCGCGGAGCAGGGTGGCCATCGCCTCGTGGATGAAGGCATAGATGGTGTCGTCTTCCTGGCCGAGGATCTTGGCGTGGTCGGTGTAGGCGGCAACCCCGCGCAGGCCGTACATCAGAATCGCCTTCAGCGACTCGATGTCGGCGTTGGCGCCGGCCTTGGGCGCCAGGGAAACCTTCTCGCCCTGGGCAACCAGTTCGGCCATGGAGCCGGCCGGGGTGAAGGTGGCGGCAGGGTTGGCAAAATCGGTCTTACCGCCGGCAGCGGCAACCTTGGCCTTCATCGCCTCGCGAAGGGAAACCGCCTTCTTGATCATCTGCTCGAAACGGGCCGGGTCGAAGTCGACGTTGGTCAGGCAGGAGAAGATCGCCTCGCAGGTAAAGAGGTTGGTCTCGGCGTCAACGATGCCCGCTTTG
>JAOUHH010000350.1 GCA_029865195.1 Desulfobulbaceae bacterium | reverse complement strand
CCAGCGGATCATCTCCGATATCAGGATGCCCGGCCTCGACGGCAATCAGCTGTTGGAGCAGGTGGTGCGGATCGCACCCGGCACCGATGTCATCATGATGACCGCATACGGCTGTGCCGACGACGCGGTCGAATGCCTGAAGAAAGGGGCGGCCGACTATATCCTCAAGCCCTTTGATCCCGACGACCTGATCATTCGCATCCGCCGACTGTTCGAGATGCGGGCGATCAAGGCCCGCTGCCAGTCCCTGGAAAACAACTGCCGTCAACGGTCGCCCATTGTCGGCAGCAGTTCCGCCATCCGCAACATTCTGCAGGTCATCGGCCAGGTGGCGATGAGTGATTCGTCGGTGCTGATCACCGGCGAATCCGGTACCGGCAAGGAGTTGATCGCCGCCGCCATCCATGCCGGCAGCCGCCGTGCCACGGGGCCTTACGTCTGCATCAACTGCGCGGCGATCCCGGAAGGGTTGATGGAATCCGAGCTGTTCGGGCATGAAAAGGGCGCCTTTACCGGCGCGGTGGCCCGCAAGATCGGGCGCTTTGAGATGGCCAACGGCGGCACGCTGCTGCTGGATGAGATCGGCGACATGCCCTTGCCGCTGCAGGCCAAACTGTTGCGGGTGCTCCAGGAGCGCGAGATCGAGCGGGTCGGCGGCACCCGGACCATCAGGGTCGATGTGCGGGTTATCTGCGCCACCGCCAAGACCTTGAGCGAAGAGGTGGCGAAAGGGCGATTCCGCGAGGATCTCTGGTACCGGCTGCAGGTCATCCCGGTGGTGGCCCCGGCCCTGCGCGACCGCAAGGAGGATATCCCGGAGCTCTGCAATTTTTTCCTGGAAGCCTTCAGCCGCGAGCGCGGGATTTCCTTCAGGCTATCCGAAGAGGCGCGCCGGGTCCTTGCCGCCTACGACTATCCCGGCAACGTCCGTGAGTTGCGCAATATCATCGAGCGGGCCACGGTGCTCGCCAACTCCGCATTGATTGAGCCGTGGAATTTCCCCATGGAACTCACCGCCGGCAGTGCCGATGGCGAGCGGGAAGCCGATAGCCTGAAGCTGGCGGTGGTGATCGCCCGCGCCGAAAAGGGCTGTATTCTGCGCGCCCTGCAGCAGACGGCTGGCAACAAGACCGATGCCGCCAAGCTTCTTGGTATCAGCCGCAAGAACCTCTGGGAAAAGATGAAACTGCATCAGATCCCCGCCTGACCGAAATCCCCCCAGTCTTATCCCGCCTGTCGCGCCTTTGCCCCGGTGGCCTTCTTTCTGCCTCGATTGCCGCTCAGGGAATGGCGCGCCAGGAGAATATCTCCCGTTGCAGAAGATCGCTGTTGTACCGTCGCATCAGGGCCATGGCCTCGTTGGTCGAGTGCCGGGAGAATTGCAGGCGGGTGATCTTTTCGCGGGGCATGGTCTGCGCCTTGTGGAGCAGTTTGGCGGTGCTCAGGGAGAGCGGGATGTGGGCCGCCACGGTATCCCGGTTGCAGAGATTGCAGACCAGGCCGCCCCGGCTGGAGCTGAACCGGTAAGGCGCGCCGCCGTTGTCGTGGCGGCCGCAGTCGATGCAGCCGGCCAGGTGGGGGCGATAGCCGAGCAGGTCAAAGAGCTTGATCTGGAAGAGGATGATGGTACGGGTGAGCTGGTCGCCCTGGTCAAGGCTCTCCAGGGCCCAGGCGAGCAGCTTGAAGATATTCTCGTCCCCGTCGTTTTCCTTGGTCCAGTGCAGGAGGAGCTCGCAGAGGAGGGAGGCGTTGCTGTATCGGTCGTAATGGGCGCGGAGATTGGGGAAGCTCGCGAGTAGGTCGGCCTGGTCGATCCGCACCATGCTGGTGCGGTTGCCGGCCGTGAAATGGATCTCAAGCAGCGAGAAGATCTCCAGTTTGTTGACGAACCGTTTTTTGCTTCGCTTGGCCCCCTTGGCGATGCCAGTGAGTTTGCCGAACGTCGGGCAGTAGCAGGTGACGATCTTGTCGGACTCGCCGTGGTCGGAAACACTGAGGACGATTGCCGGGCTGCGCTCTGGCGGGAGGGTCATGGTGGGCTGGGGCGGTGAGTTTTCAGGGGCGGTGTGGCTGGTCGAAGCCGAGGGCAGGGGAGGTTGGCTGGATGCAATCCCGGGTACGGGCCCATGCTAGCGGGGCTTGTTGGGCAGGGTGATGCGCACCGATTGCCCTGCCTCGCCGACTGGCGGCAGAGTTCTGTTGTTCAGGGTCAGGTGGACGCCGCCGGCGTTGCCGATATGGAGCTTGATCTCCTGATTGGCCTGCCACTCCCATTGTTCACCGGAGCGGAAGGTGTAGTCGCGTTGCGG
>JAOUHH010000138.1 GCA_029865195.1 Desulfobulbaceae bacterium | reverse complement strand
TGAAGCGGCCCTGATCGGCAAGCTTGCCGCCATCCCCAACCGGGCCGGCTACACCACCGACGGCCGTGCCCTCCTCCTCACCCACCGGGCCAGGGTGCGCCGGGAAATAAAAACGGTCCATCAGGTTCATTACTATCAGGACATGCTCGAACAACTGGGCCTCTCGCCCGGCCCGGACGAACTTTTTCTGCAGCTGCCGCCGGAAACCGTCCACTGGGCGAACAAATTCACCGCCACAACCAAGCCAGGGCCGACCATCGGTCTCAACCCGGGCGCGGCCTACGGGCCGGCCAAATGCTGGCCCGCCGAACGCTACGGCGCTCTTGCCGCCCGTCTGGCCAAGGAGCATGACGCCACCATGCTGGTCTTCGGCACCAGCGCCGACAACACCGTTGCCGAGGCGATCAAGGCGCAGGCGCCGGACCGCATCATCAACCTTGCCGGCAAAACCAACCTCTCCGAGGCCATGGCCCTGATCGGCGCCTGCGACGCCTTTGTCACCAACGACTCCGGACTGATGCACGTGGGCGCGGCACTCAAGACGCCGCTGGTGGCCATCTTTGGTTCCACCGACGCGGTGGCCACCGGCCCATACGCCGACAACGCGATGGTCATCCAGAAGGATCTGCCCTGCCGCCCCTGCCTCAAAACGCACTGCAAGAGCGACTTCCGCTGCATGACCGATATCACCGTGGCCGAAATCTCCGAGGCGGTGGCGGTGCTGCTGGAAAACAGCCAGAAGGGGAAACCATGAGCCGACCGGCGGTTTTTCTCGACAGGGACGGCACCATCAACGAACAGATGGGCTACATCAACCACATCAGCCGCTTTCAACTCCTGCCGCGGGCCGCGGCCGGCATCAGGCTCCTCAACGATGCCGGCATCCCGGTGGTCGTGGTCACCAACCAGTCGGGGCTTGCCCGCGGCTATTTTCCCAAGGAACTTCTCGACGAGGTGCACGCCCAGATGCACCGGGAGCTTGCGGCGGCGGGCGCGCACGTGGACGGGATCTACATCTGTCCCCACTATCCGGAGGCGAAACTCCAGGAATACCGTGTCCAGTGTGATTGCAGAAAACCCCAGGCAGGCCTGTTTCTCAGGGCGGCAGCCGACCTTGACCTTGACCTCGCCCGCTCCTATGTGGTCGGCGACCGCTGGTCAGACCTGAAGGCGGCCCACCGCTGCCAGGCCACCGGCATCCTGGTCCTCACCGGGTACGGCCGTGGCGACCACGCCTACATCGGCCCGACGCAAACCATCCAGCCTAAAACGGTGGCGGAAGATATCTACGACGCGGCGAACTGGATCCTTGCCGATCTCAAACGGGCAACGGCCGAGGAAACTCCGTGAAACCGCTACCGCTACCCAAACCGCCTGAAAAAATCCTGATCATCAAACCGAGCGCCTTGGGCGACATCGTCCACAGCCTGCCCTTTCTCGACACGGTCAAACGCAACTATCCCGACGCCTCGATCCACTGGGTGGTGGCTCGCGGCCTGCACACCTTCCTGGAAGGCCATCCGCTCATCGACCGGCTGTGGATCTTCGACAAGGAAAAATGGAAACGGGCCGGCAACCTTTGGCAAACCATGCAGGAACTCGCCGCCCTGATCACGGGACTGCGGCAGGAACGCTTCGATGTTTCCATCGATCTATCGGGTCTCCTACGCAGCGGCCTGATCACCATGGCCGCCAACGCCCGCTACAAACTCGGCTTCAAGGAAGCGGACGAAGGCAGCGCCTTTTTCTACAGCCACCGGATTCACGGCAGCATGGAAATCCATGCCATCGACCGCTACCTCAAAATCGCCGAGGCCATGGGCTGCCGGCTTGACGGCATCCGCTACCCCCTTGCCCCCTTTGACCCGGCCCCGGCCATTTGCGCTGGGCTGCCCCCAAAATACGTGGTCATGACCCCATCGGCTGGCAAGGAGGCGAACCGCTGGCCCGCCGCGCGCTTTGGAGAACTCGCGGCACGGCTTGATGTGCCCACCATCATCATCGGCGGCAAATCCGACCAGCCGGTGGCGGAAGAGGTTGTCCGACATGCCGGCGGCAAGGCCATTTCACTTGTCGGCAAAACATCGATCAAGGAACTTCTCCCGATCATCGGCAAGGCCGAATTCTTCGTCACCAACGACACCGGCCCGATGCACATCGCCGCCGCCCTCGGGGTGCCCGTCTTCGCCATCTTCGGCCCGGCCAACCCTGTGCGCACCGGCCCGTACGGGGCGAACCACACCGTTATCCGGGAGGATTTATCATGCTCGCCCTGCTACGCATGGAAACCATGTACACACTGGCAATGCATGGAGGCCATCACGGTTGATAGGGTACTTACGGCAATCAAGGAAAAAGAGAGAATTGGCGCGAGAACCGCGCCCGAGAGGGGTTTACAGCAATAGATCAGGCGTGATGCATGAGAAATTCGCCAAGCTGTCGGCCCTGATCCGGCGACAGGTTATCAAAGCTTACACCGCAGCGACAGGTGGGTACTGTCGCAAAAAACCGTTCTTCACGTTGCAGCAGACGGTCATTCACTGGCTTCACCGCAACGCTTTCCAATACCACGAAACCGTCCTCGGTGATTATATTCAACGATATCTCCCCCACCACATCTTCCATTTTTGTTTCGGCAAACACCCCGTCAAGCAACAGATAATCAAAGGCAAGGCCGCCACGGCTGACATCGACGATCTGACCAAGCCTGGTAAAACGGCTGCCCACCTTGAGCACGGCAATGGCGCGTTCATTGACCCGGTACCGCTTCTCCTTCCGTCGTTCCGTATTCAACTGATCGCCGCGCATACAAGCCTCCCAACCCATTCAAAATGGAATTCCACAAAAGCCACCCCGCAGTAGTGTCTTTAAAAAGGTCAAACAAATAAACACAGGTAAGCCTGACGCGTCAATGCTTTTCTGAATGGCGGGAAAAATCGAAAATCATCTCGTTCTGCCGGATCAACCCATACTCTTCCCTGGCCACATCCTCGAGATAGGCGGGGTCTTTCTGCAAGCGCCGCACCTCGGTGGCTAGCGCCTGATTTTGCTCATCGAGAGATGCCGCCTCAGCCTTAACCACCGCGATCTCGTTTTGCAACCGGTAGTATCGAATCACGCCGTTTGGCGCGAAGAGCAACCACAGACTGAGCATCGCAAGGATGACGAGGCAGATCGTCCAGAATTGCTTGTGTTCACGATGTGAAAATTGAGAAAACATACGGTTGAAGCCTTAAGCTTTTGGGATTGAATGGGCGAGGAGCGCAACGCCACGACCTTTCACCTCTTAGCATAGAAGGAGAATCCATGCAATCACCCAAATCCACCGGAACGCATCGGCCCGTCAGCTTTCACACCTTGCCACATACGCCTTCAGGGCCATCACCAGATCCTGCGATGAAAAAGTGGACACCCGGTTAAATCATTGTTAATGACAGGGCAGGCGATGAGTGTGCCGTAACGCCGGGCATATGACACAGACCTTAAAACGCAATCCGGTTCGTTTACCCTTGGAGCCAAAGAGATTTTAACTCATGCCGCACGTCCCACCGATCATCTTGGTAAGCGCCTGTCTGGTCGGGATTGCCTGTCGATACGACGGCAAGATTAAGACCAACCCTGATTGCCGGCAGGAAATTGACCGCCTCGGCGCAATATGGATTCCATTTTGTCCCGAACAACTGGGTGGGTTATCCACGCCGAGAGAGGCAGCGGATATCGTCGATGGCGACGGCAACGACGTCCTGTCCGGCCAAGCCAGGGTCATTAACCGTAACGGCGTGGATGTCACCAACGCTTTTTGTCTCGGCGCGGAACAGGTCCTTGCCATAGCCGGACAACAAGCCGTTTGCGCCGTATTCCTGAAAGCGCGCAGCCCCTCCTGCGCGGTCTCATCGCCGATGGGGGTCACGGCGGCCATTCTCGCCCGGCATGGGTATCAACTCCGGGAATTCTAAGTCGGCGAAACTGTTTGACGCCATCGCGCCGATCATCAAAAAACCGAGGGCGGCAAGGGCATGAATCTCGCCCTGCCGCCCCTGAACGGTGACTGCATCTTCACCTGCCACGACACGGTGCCAGCCGTTGCGTGTACATCCACTTCCATTGCCCCCTCACCGTAACAACAGATCCGCCTGCGCCGCCCCATCGGCCAGCACCGCCGCCACCGTCTCTTCCAGTTCCTGTTTCTCCACCGGCTTGACGCAATAGGCGGCAGCCCCTTGGCCAAGGGCGCGCTCTACGGAATCGGCGGTTGGGTAGCCGGTCAGCATGATGCACCGGATCGTCGGCTGCAGCTTGCGCAATTCCGCCAGCACCTCAACCCCCTCCATCTTCCTGAGCTTCATGTCGAGTACCGCAAGGTCGACTTCTTCACTCTTGGCGAACCGCAAAGCCTCGTCCTCATCAAAAAAAGCATGGACGAGATGTCCCTTGCGGCTGAGAATCCGCTGCACCATGACCCCCGAGGCCGACACATCATCCAGTACCAGGATGGTCGCCATCAACACCTCCTCCTCATCCGGTGTCCCCGGCCGTTTCCACCGGCAGGACGATATGAAAGGCCGTATGCATCCCCGCCTCGACCAGTTCGGGGTCGCGAGGCGGCGACTGCACCTCGATCCGGCCGCCGAAATCCTTGATGATGCCGAAGGACACGGAAAGCCCGAGGCCGGTGCCAGTGCCCACCCCCTTGGTGGTGAAAAAAGGATCGAAAATCCGCCCGATAACCGTAGGCTCGATCCCCGAGCCGGTATCGCCAATGATGATCTCCATCTCCCGACAGGATTCATTATAGCGGCTCCACACCCCGACGATGCCTTCCGCGCCGATGGCGTGATGGGCATTGGTGAACATATTGACCAGCACCTGCCGCATCCGCTCCCGGTCCACCACCACCTCCGGCAGGTTGTCGGCGAACTCGCGCTGAACGTAGATATGATCCATATTGAGGCTATGTTCTACCACCGAGAGCACCTCTTCAATACAATGATTGACGGAGGAACTGGTCATTTCGCCGGAGGTGGTATGGCGGGAAAATTTCAGGAGATCGGCGACGATCCGCTTGCAGATCTTGGTCTGTTTCTCGACAATTTGCAGGGTATCAAACACCTCGGGCTGCTGCTCGAAGTCCTCCTTCAACAGCTGGGTATAACCGAGGATAATGCCGAGCGGAGTGTTGATCTCGTGGGCCACCCCTGCTGCAAGTTGCCCTACCGAGGCCATATTTTCCGATTGGATGAGTCGCTCGGTCACCTCCCGAAAACGGGTCATGTCCTTGGCAATGGCCTCGCAGCCCTGGAGATTGCGGTTGGCGTCGAGAATGGCGCTGGCCGTGATCATCATATAGAGGCGGGAACCGTCTCGCCGCAGGAATTCGACCTCGAAATCCATGATATGGCCGACGGAGTTGAGTTTGCAGTAGTATTGGCTCCATTTTTCTTCATCGGCAAACAGGGTGGCAAGCGGCTTGCCCACCACCTCCCGCCGATGCTCGTAACCGAGCAGTTCGACGCCGCTGTCGTTGATGTCGGAAACCCGACCGGTGGTATCGCAAAAGAAAATCATATCCTTGGACCCCTCGAAGAGCCGCCGAAACTTCTGCTCTGACAGGGTAAGTTCAAGGGTGCGCACCGTGACTCGATCCTCAAGGTGCTGATTGAGTTTATGCAGATCGGCGTGGGCATTCCCCAGTTCCCGATGGGCGGCAGCGAGCTTATCGGCGTCCTCCCTGATCCGCGCGAAGACCCGGTGCATGTTGTAAAAAGAAAAAGTGAGCGCCGCCACCGCTGCAAAGGCAAGGCTGTTGAAACCGCCGCTGTATGGGGCAAGGGTCTGCCAGACCGACGGAAATCCGGTGAGCACCAAAACGAAGCGGAGAATGTGGCCGACGCTCCGGGAGAGGGCAAAGGCCACCATCGCTATGGAAAGCCAGAAAAGATAGGCCCAGAGGACGCTCTCCGGATCAAGCCGGGTGAGACGCCGAGCCTGCCTCACGGCGAGCAGTGAAAGGACGATCATCAACCCCGCCCCGAAGAAATCGACGAGGTAGAGCGGCAACAGAGGCAGCCCCTGGTTCATGGCGCACCCTGATCCGATTGTCGCCGTTTCATCTCCACCTCTCGGCCGAAGAGACGCAAACTCTGATACAGAAAATACATGGCGGGGAGACAAAGCAGGTGGTCGAAACGGCCCAGATAATAGGCCAACCGCTCGCCGGTGATGGGTGCCGCCAACCGTTGCTGCCACAGCGGCCCGCCGGTGAAGTACTCATCCGGCAACCGCAGGGCGAGCCAATGGACCAGCAAGGTGTCGATATTCCAGACGAGAAAGAAGAAAAGGGAGAACTTGAAATAGCGCCAGGCCTTCCCCGTGCCGATGGGCTGGCGGTGGAGGATGATGAGCAGGAAGAGAAGGGCGGTGGCAAAAAAGAAATGGCCCAGTTGATGGACATAGAGTCCCTCGGGCGAGCCGTGTACCTGCACCGCAAGGGCCTGCTGCGGCCCCACGAGGACGAAGAGCGTTGCCAGCCAGACGTTCAGTGCCACGCCCCTGCCCCTCTCAGTCCGCCCTTGGTGTCCCTTGCATCGCCACATCTTTTTATGCTAGCATTTGGTCATTCGCTTGACAAGTTTTCTCCTCCATCTACCGGTGGCACGAGCCGATGAGGCTGCCACATCCAAGAAGGATCCATGGCTCAGAAAAGGTTGCCGTTATCGCTTGCCGCCGTCGCACCGTCTTGCCCTCCCGGCGACGAACAGGCCAGGGTGTTGATTGTCGACGACGACGCCGACATGGCCCTGGTACTCAAACGGGTGGTGGAGCGCAAATGCAGCTGCCAGGTGACGGTCGCAAACTCGGGCGATATTGCCTGGGAACTCCTCGAACGCTGGCATCCGCAGGTGGTCCTCACCGACATCAAGATGCCGGGCCTCGACGGTCTCACCCTGCTCCAGCGCACCAAGGAACTCGACCCGGCCATTGCGGTGATCCTGATGACCGGCTACGGCACCGTTGAACTCGCGGTGCAGGCGCTCAAACAGGGGGCCTACGACTTCTTCGAAAAACCGTTCGACAACGAACATCTGGTCCACGCCATCCTCCGCTCGCTGGAGCGGGTCCGCTTGCTCAGGGAGAACCGCCTGCTGCAGGAGCGGCTCGCAACCGGCGGCTTCCCCGGCTTTATCGGTACTTCGCCGCAACTGCGGTCGATCTATAGCCTGATCCGGCGGGTGGCCGACACCGACGTCACCGTGCTGATCCGTGGCGAGTCGGGCACCGGCAAGGAGGTGGCGGCCAAGGCCCTGCACGCCATGAGCAGCCGTAGCGGTCGGCCGATGGTAACGGTAAATTGCCCCGCCCTGCCCGAACACATCCTCGAGTCGGAACTCTTCGGGTACGCCAGGGGGGCATTCACCGGTGCCACCGCCGACCGGAAGGGCCTTTTTCTCGAAGCGGAGGGTTCCACCATCCTGCTCGACGAAATCGGCGA
>JAOUHH010000137.1 GCA_029865195.1 Desulfobulbaceae bacterium | reverse complement strand
TGAGCAAAATAACGGAGAATTTCTCTGAATTTTCGCTCTGAAATTTTACTGTACTTTTGATATCTATTTTTTAACGGCATATGGGAAGGTTAGCACATTTTTTATGTGTTCTGCTTCCTAAGCCCCTAATTATATTATTGTTCATGGTTGTCAACGCCCTGGCTTTGGTATCCCCCTTTTCTTATGGCTGTAACGCCTACGGGAGGCAGAGCAGAAACTGATTGATGCCGTTCATGATCATCTCCACGGCGATGGCGGTGAGGATCATCCCCATCAGGCGCTCGATGGCGATGATCCCCCGCTTGCCGAGATAGCTGCTCAGGTGGTTGGCCGCGAAGAGGATGATGCCGCTGGCCAGCCAGGCGAGAAGGATGGCGCCCAGCCATTCCGGCCAGCGGGCGGTGTCGCGGCTGACGATGAAGAGCACCGCCGCCAGCGCCGAGGGGCCGGCGATGAAGGGGATCGCCAGCGGCACGATGAACGGTTCGCCCTCGATATCCATGTCCTGGGCCATGGTGCCCATGGTGGCCGGGAAGATCATCTTGATGGCGATGAGGAAGAGGATGATGCCGCCGGCCATGGTCAGCGCCGATTCGGAGATGTTGAGCAGTTTGAGAAGGAATTGGCCGCTGAAGAGGAAGAGGATCAGGGCGGTGAGGGCGAAGAGGAGCTCGCGGATGATGATCCGTCTTTGCCGGTCGGCCGCGTATCCCTGGAGGGTGACAAGATAGAGCGGGATGTTGCCTACCGGGTCCATGACCAGAAAAAGGAGCAGGGCTGCGGAGAGAAGTGTCATACGCTATTGTGCCCTCCCCCGGGGCGTGGATGTCAAGCCCTGCCGGCAAAGCCCATGGAAAAAGTGATCCAGGCGGTGTAGGCGAGGTAGATGCCGAGGAGGACCGCTCCCTCCCAACGGACGATGCGGCGCTGATGGGTGATGGTGAAGGGCAGCAGCAGCAGGGAGAGAACGGTCATCACCAGGAGGTCGAGGGCTCCGTTGCCGGGGATGGGAATGGTGGCGGTGGTGGAACTCATCCCCATCACGAAGAGCAGGTTGAAGATGTTGGAGCCGATCACGTTGCCGACCGCGATGTCGGTCTGCCCCCGGTAGGTGGCGACCAGCGAGGTGACAAGTTCCGGCAGGCTGGTGCCGAGGGCGACCACGGTCAGGCCGATCAGCACCTGCGGTACCTGAAAGGCCTGCGCTAGGGAGACGGCGGCGTCCACGGTCAGGCGGCCGCCGCCGATCAGCGCCGCAAGGCCGGCGACGGTGAGAAAGAGGTTGCGGCCGACCTTTTCGCTGCCATCCTCGCCGGCCAGTTCCGCAGCCTCCGCGAACAGGGCGTCGGGGTCGACGCGCCGTTGGCGCAGCACCTCGCTGACCGTGTAGTGGATGAAGATGCAAAAGAGCAGCAGCAGCATCAGGCCGTCGGCGCGGTCGTAGGTGGAGGGGACGTCGCGCAGCAGGCGGTCAAGTCCCAGGAGGGCGGCCGCCGCTGAGGCCAGCAGCATCATCGGCAGTTCCCGGTTGATCACCGAGCTGTGGATCTCCAGCGGCTTGATCAGGGCGGCGACGCCAAGGATGAGGCCGATGTTGGCGATGTTGGAACCGATGATGTTGCCGAAGGAGATGTCGCCGCTGCCGTTGAGGGCGGCGATCATGTTGACGGCAAGCTCCGGCGCGCTGGTGCCGAAGGCGACCACCGTCAGGCCGATGATCAGGGGGGAAACGCCCACCGCCTTGGCCAGGGCCGACGCGCCGCGCACCAGCAACTCGCCGCCGCCGAGCAGAAGGGTCATGCCCCCGGCCAACATAAGGATATCAAGCAGCATTATCGGTTCCCCCGGGGTGTTTCCCCGTCAGCTCATAATTCAAAGGTTTGATGCGGTTCCGGGATCTCGACGTTTGCAAAGCCCAGCTCCGTCCGCAGCGCTTCGGCCAGGCTTTGGGAGGATTCCTCCTCGCCGTGGACCAGAAAGACATGGCGTGGTTTTAGCCGCATGGACCCGGCCCAGTCAAGCAATTCCTGCCGATCGGCGTGGCAGCTGAAGCCGGGCTGGTTCTCCACCCTCGCCCGCAGCGCGTATTCCCGGCCCAGGATGGGCACCACCGGCATGTTTTCGACAATCTTGCGGCCCAGGGTGTTGGGCGCCTGCCAGCCGGTGACGAGGATGGTGGTGCGCTCGTCGCTGATCCGCCGTTTCAGGTGGTGAAGGATGCGGCCGTTTTCCATCATGCCGCTGGCGCTGATGATGATCGCCGGCATGGACAGCATCGAGATCTCCTTGGACTCCTCGACATCTCGGGTGTAGCGGAGGGTTTCGAAGCCGAAGGGGTCGTTGTGGGCGTCTCGGAGGAGGAAGCTTCTGGTCTCGGCGTCATACGCCTCCGGGTGGAGGCGGAAGATGTCGGTGACGCGGGTGGCCAGGGGGCTGTCGACATAGACCGGCAGGGGCGGAATCCGCCCTTCCTTGAACAGCTTGTGCAGGCTGTAGACGATCTGCTGGGTTCGCCCCACCGCAAAGGCGGGGATCAGCAGGGAGCCGCCCCGGCCGGCGGTTTCGTTGATGATCGTGGCCAGGCTGTCCTCGGCGGCCTGATAGGCGGGATGGCACTGGTTGCCGTAGGTGGACTCCATGATCAGGATGTCCGCCCCGTCGGTGGGCGGGGCCGGATCGCGGATGATGGGGATGTGGGCGCGGCCGATGTCGCCGCTGTAGAGCAGCCGCTGCCGCCGGCCGGTGTCATGGTCGTCGATGTCGAGGATGATGTTGGCGCTGCCCAGGATGTGGCCGGCGTCGACCATGGTCAGGTGGATGCCGGGAAAGATCTGTCGGCTCCGGTTGTAGCTGAGGCCGATGAACTGCTCCATGGTCGTGACCACGTCCTCCTTGGTGTAGAGCGGTTCGAAGAGGATCTTGTGCTCGGGGCCGCGCTGCTTGCGGTTGATGTATTCGACGTCGCGCTCCTGGATGGCGGCGCTGTCCATCAGCATCGCCGCGCACAGGTCGCGGGTGGCGGCGGTGGCGTAGATGTCGCCGCTGAAGCCGTTCTTCACCAGGCAGGGAACGGCGCCGGAGTGGTCGATATGGGCGTGGGAGAGGATCACCGCGTCGATGGTGGCGGCGTCGCAGAAATTCTCGCGGTTGCGCGCAAACGCCTCCTTGCGGCGGCCCTGGAATAGGCCGCTGTCGAGCAGGATTCGCTTGCCGTTGACCTCGAGCAGATGCTGGGAGCCGGTCACCGTCCTGGCGGCGCCGTGAAAGGTGATGCGCATGAAAAGCACCCTCCTTATGGGGTGTTTTTGGGTTTAGGCGGTCGGCAGCCGTTCGTCGGCGGCGATGGCCGCCGCGCCGGGAACGAGACAGAGAACCGGGTTGCCGGCCGCAGGCGGCCGGTCGGGGGCCACGATGCACAAGCCCTTGCCGTTGTCCACCACCTCGATGAGCGGGATGATCGCTGCGTCCGGCGGCAGGGGCGGCGGCAGCAGTTCGAGCCGGGCCGCGCCGGTTTCCAGACGCCGGATGATCTCCCGTGACTGGAACTCGTCGGCAAAGGCGATCCGGGTGGCATACGAGGTGGGCTGGATCAGCGATTCGTCGTCGCTGCCGGTGGTCACCCGGTAGATCTCGTCCGGCGGGAGGTGGATGGCGGCTTTCTGGGCGATCAGTTCGTTCATCGCCTCGCCGCCGGTGACGATCAGTAACCGGCCGAAGCCTTCCTCGGCGGCCTCGGCGTAGATCTCGCTGTCGAGGATGTCGACGCAGGAGGTGCGGTGGCCGAGGATGGAGGCGATGGAGCAGGCGGTGGTCTTGCCGTCCAGGACCACCACCGGCACATACTGCTGGGCGAAACGGGCGATCCCGGAGCTCAGGGCGTTGACCCCGGCGATGAGGAGGCCGGAGCCGGAGACCGGCACCTGCACCTTGAGCAGCCGGGCCAACGGCCGGCAGAGAACGGTGGCGGAGAGACCGGAGAAGAAGATGATCGCGAAGGTGAGGTTGAGGAGCAGGCGGGTTTCCCGTTCATGCCCCTGGATGAGGAGCGAGGCGTAGGCGACGGTGGCCAGGGCGATGATGCCGCGGGGGCCGATGAAGCCGATGAACAGCCGTTCCGGCCAGCGGACCTTGGTGCCGAGCAGGGCAAGGCAGATGGCCAGCGGGCGGACCAGCGCCCCCAGCACCAGGGCGATCAGCAGCATCCGTGGCCAGTCGTCGGCGGCGGCCATGGGGTTGAGGTAGGCCGAGAGGAGGACGAAGAGGGTGGCGATGAAGAGGGTGGAGAGCTGTTCCTTGAAATGGCGGAGCTCGTGGAGGATGTCCGGGGCCAGGGTGGAAAGGGTGAAGCCGGCCACCGCCGCCGCCAGGGGGCCGGAGGATTCCAGCAGCAGGTTGGCGAGGGCGAAGGTGGCCAGGGCCGCCGCCACCGCCACCAGACCGGGCAGGGCCGGGTCGCGCAGCCGGTCGACCCAGGGGAGGATGACCCTGGCCAGCAGGTAGCCGCAGATGGCGCCCAACAGGGTGCCGCCGCCCAGGCGGAGGGCGAAGTTGAACGCCATGTGGCCCATGCCGCCGCTGTCGTGGAGCAGGATCATCTCCAGGGCCACGGCGCTGAGGAGGACGCCGAGGACATCCCCCCAGATCGATTCCCAGTTGAGCAGGATCTCCAGTCGGCGTGAGAGGTTGATGTTCTTGAGCAGGGAGCCGATCACGGTGGGGCCGGTGACGACGATGATCGCCCCGAAAAAGATGGCAAAGGGCCAGGGAAGATCGAGCAGGTAGTGGCTGAGGGCGGCGGCGCCGCCGCCGGTGAGGGGGATGGTGATGATCAGGATGCGGCGGATGGCGTCCGATTCGCTGAAAAAATGGTGTGAAGAAAGTGACAGGCCCCCTTCGAAGAGGATGATCGCCACCGCGATCTCTACCAGGGTCAGCAGGCCGGTGCCCAAAGAGTCCACCTGCAGCAGGCCGAGGCCGATGGGGCCGGCCGCCAGCCCGCTGAGCAGATAAAAGAGCACCGCCGGCATCCGGAAGCGGCGGGCGAGCACGGAGGAGGCGGCGCCCAGGGTGAGGGCGCCGGTCACGGTTTGGAGGGCGATCGGTTCCATGGTGTCTTTGGCGAAGGGGTGATGGGGAGTGCGGCGTCGCGGCCGCTCTTCCCTTGACAAATCTTGTCCTGCCGTTGTAATCAGATGAAGCCGGGCGGCACCGCGCGGCTCCCTACATAAATCTTATCCTGAAGGACACGCAAGCCATGAAAAGAATACTGGCGGCCATCTCTTTGGTCAATTGCTTTGTGTTGGCGACCGGAACGGCTTCGGCCTTCAATCAGGCCGATCTTGACAAGCTGCGCGACATCAACAACTGCGTCAACTGCGATCTCTCCCATGCCAATCTGATCAACGCCGATTTGCGCAACGCCAACCTCACCGGCGCCAACCTGCAGTACGCCAATCTGGCCGGGGCCAACCTGCAGATGGCGCTGCTGGACGGCGCCGATCTCTACCGGGCCAACCTGGCCGGCGCCAACCTGCGGATGTGCGACTTCGCCGGCGCCAATTTCAAAGAGGCCAACCTCGCCGGCAGCAAGCTGGACGGCGCCGATATGTACCGGGCGGAATTGGCCGACGCCAATCTGAAGGCGGCGACCTTCGATGCCGCCTACCTGAAGGGAACCGAGCTGGAGAAGGAGGCGTCGGCGGCAGCGGCGGCCCCGGAGGTCCCGGTCCCGACTGCCGGCTCGGCCGAGCGGTTGCAGGCGGTGATGAGCCCTGAAAAGGCGGCGGCAGTCGTTGCGGCCCCGGCCGCCCCGATTATCGAGGAGCACTTGGCCCCGGTGGCTGCGGCCCCGGTCGTCCCGGCGGCGGAAGCGGTCGCGCCGGTGCAGGTACCGGTCGTTGCCGCGCCGGAAGCCCCGCAACAAACGCCCCCGGCCCCTGGCTCGGCCGAGCATCTGCTGGCGGTGATGAGCCCTGAAAAGGTGGCGGCCCCGGCGGCTGCTGCCCCGGTTGAGGCCCCGGTCGCGGCCCCCGAAATCGCTGCCGCGCCGATTGTCGAGGAGCCCCTGGCGCCGGTGGCCGCCCCCCCGGTTGACAAGGCCGAGGAAGCGATCGCGTCCGCCGCCCCGCCGGTGGTCAAGGACCCGCAGGCCAATCTCGCCACCCTGCTCGCCACCAGCCGCTGCGTGGAGTGCAACCTGAGCGGGGTTGATCTGAGCGGCGCCAAGCTCAAAAAGGTGATCCTTGAACGGGCCGATCTCTCGGGCGCCAACCTCGCCGGCGCCAACCTTGAGGGCGCGAACTTCAAGGGCGCGAAATGCGTGGGGGCGAACCTCACCGGCGCCGACCTCGAGGGCGCCGATTTCTACAAGGCGGACCTCACCAACGCCATCCTCCGCGATGCCAATCTGGAGGAGGCCCTGCTCGACGGCGCCGAGCTTACCGGCGCGGACCTGCAGGGGGCGAAGATGGAGGGGGCCAGGAAGTAAGCCCCGTTCATTCTCAGCCGTCGCGCTCGGCGAGGTGGCGGCGCAGCACCAGCAGCCCGTCGGGGGTGAAGGGGCGGGAGTCGGCCATCTTCAGCACCTCGTCCACGGCCATGAAGAAGCCGTCCGCCACCTCGGCCGCCTGCAGGGTGATCGGGCCGTCGTAGACGCAGGTGAAGAGCCGCCCCCACACCTTGTTGCCCGCATCCTGATGATAAAAGTCGAAACACCCCTGCAGCGCCACCCCTTCGGCGCCGATCTCCTCGGCCAGCTCCCGCGCCGCCGATTCCTCGTATGACTCCCCGGCCAGCACCACCCCGCCGGTGGCGACGTCGAAGTAGCCGGGATAGATGTCCTTGCTCTTGGTCCGTTCCTGGACAAAAAGCTCCCCCCTGCGGTTGAAAACCAGGATATAGGTCGCCCGGTGGATCAGCCCCCGGGCGCGCATCTCGTGGCGCGGGGCGCTGCCGGTGACGCGGTTGTTCGCATCGACGATGGCTACTTCTTCATCTCTCGGGTTCATGGTCGGCTCTCTCTCCCCGGTTGGGTTTGTTGGCAAGGTCCTGGCGGGCATGCCAAAACGAGCGGATATCGCTGCGCCATGCCGGCAGGGTGAAGGTGATGGCGATCTCCTCGATCTCGGCCGCCAGCAGCACCAGCACCGCCAGCCGGAAGGGCCAGGCCGGTCCGCCCAGCAGGAGCAGCGGGGTGGTGATCGCCAGCAGCACCGCGGCGATCTTGGCGCCCAGGGTGTGGTAGCTGGTCAGGCGCCGGTACTTGCCGAAGCCGATGGCGATGGGCAGGGCAAAGGCGAGGCAGGCGAGGGTGACGAAGGGCGCCTCGGCGCGGACGATCTCCGGCCAGAGCCACCAGACCGCCGGCGGGGTGGCGCAGTAGACCGCGCAGTCGCCCCAGCTGTCGAGCCTGGCGCCTAGCTCCGAGGTTTGGCAAAGGCGGCGGGCCAGATAGCCGTCCAGGGCGTCGGAGACAAGGGCGAGGGCGAAGAGGG
>JAOUHH010000349.1 GCA_029865195.1 Desulfobulbaceae bacterium | reverse complement strand
GCCGAGATCGAAACCTACAGCGATCATCGCATCGCCATGTGTTTCGCGGTGGCCGGCTTGGTGGTGCCCGGGGTCAAGGTGCTGGGCGAGGGGTGCGTGGCCAAGTCCTTCCCGGATTTCTGGGAACGGTTTGCCCTGCTGTATAGATAAAACGGCGTGAATATTTTTTTGTGGCGCCGCCTTAAAGACCAAGGCGGCGTTCCTTTGTTGCCATCGCGGCTGATCTTTGCGCGATGGCGCTGTCAAATCAGGAGCAACAGGCAGACATGCTCAATGTCGCGCATGTTGTTCTTGTCCAAAGTCTGTTCGATCTTTGTTAACAAGCCGGAGTCATGCTCAATACCACGGGCGAGGCGATAGAAGACGTCCACCGCCACCGTCCCGATTTTTGCTTGATGTTGTGCGGTCAAGTTGGCGTTAAAGGAAAGTTGTCGTAATTCGTTGATCTCCGGGTGACTGTAGAGGAGAAAACGCAGCATGGCGAGGCGGATAAACAGTCTGCGGGTGTGGATCAGCAGGTTTGGCGCTTCGCTATAGAGATGGCTGAACCAGAAGTATTGGCTGTAGCGGTCGAGATAGCTCTCCAGCCGTTCCGTTACCGCGCGGGGGGTTGCGGTGCGCAGCTCTTTATAGGTGGCGACGATTTTTTGAAATTCCTCTTGGTTCCCTGTGTTTTTTTGTTGTTCGGGCATGTTTTCCCGTCCGTAGTTCTCCCATATCCTCTGCAGGAGTTGGTCCAAGCTTCCCGTTTTGCCGGTTCTGCCGAGAAGGATTGCCAGGATGAAAGACATCGGCAGGTCGATGGGCAGATCAGCGGAAACGGCAAGGGTTTCAAATTGACCATGCAGGGCGTCGAGCAACTGTGGATTGGTCAAAAGCTTTATTTCCGCGGCCAGCAGCGGTTCCGAGAAGTTTTTTGCCTGCCGAGAAAAGAACGGCACGGTGCGGTTGGCAAAGAAGCTTGCAAAAAACAGTCGGCTGTTCAAGGGATAGTCGGCAATGCTCAGAAGCTGCAGGACCGTGCCGCGGATCAGGTCGTGATATTGGCTGAGGGGGTTGGTCGCGTCGACGGGATAGGTGCTGATGTAGAAGTTCCCCTTGGTGAAGGGTGATCGGTCGATTTGGATCAGGTCGAAATCCGGGTCGAAGAGAAAGCTGCGGGCCGCCTCCGGGCAGGAGAGCTCCAGGCTTAGCTCAAAGCGGTTGCCGACCAGGGCAAGTTTGCGGGGGTATGTCCGGCAGGTCTTGCTGAGGCAGGATTCGCCGAAATCCCGGTGCAGAACGCACAGCCTGTCGCGAGGATCGATAAAGGGGCAGTCGCCGTTGGCGAGGAGAGTGATGTCGGCGTATTCCGCCGCGGTTTGGTGTTTGCGTCTTTCCCGAACATGCCGCCGGAAGAGAAGCCGTCCGGCCTCGGTCTGGGCGAGATGCTCCTTGGTTTTTTTGTACCCGGCCTGATCAAGCACTACCTTCCAGTTGTGACAGCAATCCTCCTCGCAGGCGGAACCGATGCACTTGAACCTCGTGGCGTGTCGTAAGCTTGTGCAGTTCAATTTGATAGGTGCGGTCATGGGAAAGATTGGTGTTTGCGTGACGCACGGCCACCTTAATATTTTTCTTCAACAAAGGAAACCCTGTCTACTTGTCGGCAGGTTGGGCTGGAAACATTATTTTTTTTTCTGACCCGCCGGGGAAGGGCCTGGCGCACGGATATTTTTCGTCCGGGCGGGGAAGATTGCCACGGGGTTGTGGTCAGAGTGAGGTGTGCGCCCGTATCCAGGCGACCACATTTTGGTAGAGCGGGGCGGGCAGCAGTCGCCAAAGGCTGTCGGCGATGAGATTGTAATGCACCGACCGCCATATCTCGTATCGGGTCAGGGCCGGGCTGCATTGATCTGGATCGTAGGGGGAGAGGGTGCAGGGGAGGGTAAGCGGCCCCAGGCCCCATCGGTTGAGGCGCGCGAGGTGATGGGGTGAGCTGATCAAGATGAGGTGTTGCCAGTGGCGGTTGGCCGCAATGTCGGCAATGCCGGCCAGGTTGCTGGTGCTGTCAAAGGAGCCTTGGTCGGTGAGAATGGCAGCCGCCGGCATGCCGGCCTTCTCGGCATAAGCGGCCATTAAGTCCGCCCCTGTTTTGGTCGCCCCCGGCCGAAAGCCGCCGGTCATCACCAGATAATTCAGTTTGCCCTGTCGGAAAAGGGCGATGCCGTGGTTGACCCGCCGCGCGGTTTCATTGCTGATCCCGGCAGGGGTGTCGGCGAAATCCTGAAAGAGGACCGCCCCCGCATCCGCCTTGGATCCTGCCGCCAAGGCGCGTCGGGGATAGA
>JAOUHH010000348.1 GCA_029865195.1 Desulfobulbaceae bacterium | reverse complement strand
CTCAGACCCGCGACAAGACATCCATGACCAAACCTGCTGTGACCACCTACGACGAATCCAAGATCAAAACCCTGAGTTCGCTGGAGCATATCCGGCTGCGGCCGGGCATGTACATCGGCCGGCTCGGCAACGGCTCGCATCCCGACGACGGCATCTACATCCTCCTCAAGGAGGTGATCGATAACGCGGTCGACGAGTTCATCATGGGGGCCGGCAAGCGGGTGAACATCACCCTGGCCGACAACGGCATCGTTCAGGTCCGTGATTTCGGGCGCGGCATCCCGTTGGGCAAGATCGTCGAGTGCGTTTCGGTGATCAACACCGGCGCCAAATACAACACCGATGTCTTCCAGTTTTCGGTGGGGTTGAACGGGGTCGGCACCAAGGCGGTGAACGCCCTTTCCGAATACTTCCGGGTCGTTTCCCATCGCGACGGCGAGTTTGCCAGCGCCACCTTCAAAAACGGCGTCCAGACCGGCGCGGACCAGGGCAAGACCACCGAGAAGGACGGCACCCTGATCGAGTTCAAGCCGGACGGCACCCTCTTTGAGGATTACGCATTCCGGCCGGAGTTCATCCAGAAGCGGCTCTGGCGCTACGCCTATCTCAACGCCGGGATCAAGCTCTACTACGACAAGGAGTGCTTTTTTTCCGCCAACGGCCTCCTCGACCTGCTCGACAACGAGATCGACGGCACCCAGCTCTACGACCCCATCCATTTCAAGGACAACACCCTGGAGTTCGCCTTTTCCCATACCGACGGGTACGGCGAGTCCTATTTCTCCTTTGTCAACGGCACCTACACCAACGAGGGCGGCACCCATCTCTCCGCCTTCCGCGAGGGCATCTTGAAGGGGGTCAACGAGTTCTCGGGCAAGAAGTTCAACGGCGAGGATGTCCGCGACGGGGTGGTGGGGACGGTGGCGGTGAAGATCAAGGACCCGATCTTCGAGTCGCAGACCAAGAACAAGCTGGGCAATACCGATATCCGCGCCTGGATCGTCAACGCGGTCCGGGACCAGGTTGCCGATTACCTCTACAAGAACACCGAGGTGGCCGAGGTGATGCTGGCCAAGATCCAGCAGAGCGCCAAGATCCGCAAGGAACTGCAGCATGTTCGCAAGGAGGCCAAGGCCAAGGCCAAGAAGGTGGCGCTGAAGATCCCGCAGCTGAAAGACTGCAAGTACCACCCCCGGCCCGGCCAGCCCTCACCGGAGGGACGTGAGAACATGATCTTCCTCACCGAGGGCCAATCCGCCTCGGGCTCCATCGTCAGCTCCCGCGACCCCATGACCCAGGCGGTTTTCTCGCTGAAGGGCAAGCCGATGAACGTCTTCGGCCAGCAGCTGGCGCTCCTCTACAAGAACGAGGAGATGTACAACATCATGCGCGCCTTGAACATCGAGGAGTCGGTGGGGGGCTTGCGCTACGACAAGATCATCATGGCCACCGACGCCGACGTCGACGGCCTGCATATCCGCAACCTGATCCTCACCTTTTTTCTCCACTATTTTGAGAGCGTCATCAAGCGCGGCCACATCTATATCCTCGAAACACCGCTGTTCCGGGTGCGAACCAAGGGGGAAACCGTTTACTGCTACTCCGAGAAGGAACGGCAGGCAGCGGAAAAACGGCTGGCCGGCAAGGGGCAGAAGCGGTTGCAGGTGGAGGTGACCCGCTTCAAGGGTCTTGGCGAGATCTCGCCGCCCGAGTTCAAGCAATTCATCGGCAAGGATATGCGGCTCATGCAGGTTTCCATCGACCGATTGAGCGAGGTGCCGATGCTCCTTGAGTTCTACATGGGCAAGAACACCCCGGACCGCAAACAGTACATCATGGACCATCTGGTCTGATCATCAGCCGCACGTTGGACGCCTGAACTATGGAAACGACGCAATACAGCCAGCTGCACAAGCTCTTCGACACCAACTTCATCGACTACACCTCCTACGTGATCAAGGAGCGGGCGATCCCCGACGTGGCCGACGGACTCAAGCCCGTGCAGCGCCGCATCCTCCAGACCCTGCACAACATGGACGACGGTCGTTACCACAAGGTGGCCAACGTGGTGGGCGAGTCGATGAAACTCCATCCCCACGGCGACGCCTCCATCTTCGCGGCCCTGGTCAACCTGGCCAACAAGGAACTGCTCATCGACCGGCAGGGCAACTTCGGCAACATCTATACCGGCGACCAGGCCTCTGCCGCCCGCTATATCGAGTGCCGGCTGACCCCGCTGGCCCGCGAGACCATGTTCAACAAGGATCTCACCGAGTACGTGGAGTCCTACGACGGCCGGATGCGGGAGCCGGTAACCCTGCCGGCCAAG
>JAOUHH010000347.1 GCA_029865195.1 Desulfobulbaceae bacterium | reverse complement strand
TGCTGGAGCTGATCGGCCGGGAGGTGCGCCGTTTCGTCACCGAGCCGGTCTCGGCCGAGGAGCTGGTCAACGGGCTTGAGTATGTCCGCGCCGGGCTCTATCTCTCTGCCGATAACATGGACGCGCGGATGACGAGGCTTGCGCGCAACGAATTCTGTTTTCAACGCTTTGTGCCCCTGGACGAGGTGGCGGCAGGTTTTGCGCGGGTGACCGCCGCCGAACTCCGCGATCTCGGGCAACGGATCTTCTCCCGGCCGCTGACCTGTGCGGTGCTTGGCCCGGTTGAAGATCATCACCTCAACTGGCAACTGCTTGACCAATGACCGCTGCCGTGACCGTGGAGATACGCTGGCTGACCCCGGAGCGGGATCTGCCGCTGCCTGGGTACCATTCCGAGCTCGCCGCCGGCATGGATGTGGCCGCCGCCGTTACCGCGCCCCTGGTGCTGGCGCCGGGGGAGATCGCCCTGGTTCCCACCGGCTTTGCCATGGCGATCCCGCCGGGCCATGAGGTGCAGGTGCGGCCCCGCAGCGGCCTCGCCGTCAAGCACGGGGTGACGGTGGTCAACGCCCCCGGCACCATCGACGCCGATTACCGCGGCGAGGTGAAGGTCGGGCTGATCAACCTCGGCAAGGAGCCTTTTACCATCAACCGGGGCGACCGGATCGCCCAGTTGGTGCTGGCGCCGGTGGTGCGGGCCGAGCTCCGCGTCGTCGATGCGCTCGATGTCACCGCCCGCAACACCGGTGGTTTCGGCCATACCGGCATCTGATTCACCCAGCGGCCGCGAGGCCGCCATCGACCCTCGGCAGTGTCATGCGTTTTTGTGTTCTGGCAAGCGGCAGCAAGGGCAACTCCACCTTTGTCGAATCCGGCGCAACCCGGATCCTCATCGATGCCGGTCTCTCCGGTAAGGAGATCGAGCGCCGGCTTGCCGCCATCCAGGTGGATGCCGCCTCCCTGTCGGCGATTCTCGTCACCCACGAACATCACGACCACATCGCCGGGGTCGGGGTTCTCTCCCGACGCTACCGGCTGCCGGTGTTCCTCAACCAGGCAACCTTGCGCGCCGGCGGCGAAACCCTGCGGCAACTCGCCGCCTGCACCCCCTTTGTCACCGGCACAACCTTTCCGCTGCAGGATCTCTCCATCCATCCCTTTGTCGTTTCCCACGACGCCGCCGATCCGGTGGGTTTTCGGATTGCCGACGGTCGCCATACCCTCGGCTACTGCACCGATACCGGCAAGATATCCCAACTCATGCGCCACCGCCTTGCCGACTGCCACGGCCTGATCATCGAGAGCAACCATGATCCGCTGCTGTTGAAGAACGGCCCCTACCCGGAACACCTGAAGCAGCGGGTCCGCTCCAATGTCGGTCATCTGCCCAACCGGGAGGCGGCGGATTTGGTCGACACCCTCCGCCATGCGGCCCTGCGCCACGTGGTGCTCGCCCATATCAGCGAAACCAACAACCACCCGGATCTGGTCTGGGCGGCGGTGCGCGAGGCGATGCCCGGCGCCGATGGCAGGTCGGCCAACGGCGGCCCGGTTTTCTCGCTGGCTTGGCAGGAGCGGGTCGGGGAGGTGGTTTCACTGGCGGACGGGGCATGGTGATGGGCGTGCAGGCGCCGTACCGGCGAAGGAGCTATCCGTGGCGGCTGGGCGCGACCTCCTTCGTGATCCCGGCCGATCTGCTTGCCAATGTCCGCCAGCTTACGGGGCTGGTGGATGACGTGCAGCTTCTTTTCTTCGAAAGCCGCGCCAAGTCCGGCTTGCCGCACCCCGTTGACGTGGCGGCCCTCAAAGGGATGGCCGACGCGGCCGGGCTTACCTATACCGTCCATCTGCCGGCCGATATCCGCCTCGGGGCGGCAGCGGCCGACGAACGGCAGGCCGGGGTCGCGGAGATCGAGCGGTTGCTTGACGAACTCGCGCCGCTTGCGGTGCAGGGGTACGACCTGCATCTGCCAGCCGAGCCGGGGATAAACGAGGAGGAGTGGCTTGCCAACCTCGACTGGTCGCTCGACTTGCTCGCGGCCAGGGTGGGGGCGGAAAGGAGCCGGATATGTATCGAGAACGTCGATTATCCGTTGGCGCTGGTGGCGCCGCGGGTAGAGGCGCATGGCTTTTCCTTCTGTCTCGATGTCGGGCATCTGCTGCGCTACGGCCACGACTGGCGGGCCGAGGTGGAGAAATATCTGCCGCAGGCGCGACATCTGCATTATCACGGGGTCATTGCTGGCAAGGATCACCAGGCTGTGGTAAAAGATCAGGCGGACGTCAGTAAGGCATTGGGGGAGCTGCTTGCCCGGCATTGTTTTGGCGGCGTGGTGACCCTTGAGATGTA
>JAOUHH010000136.1 GCA_029865195.1 Desulfobulbaceae bacterium | reverse complement strand
GGGTGAAGGTGGCGGCAGGGTTGGCAAAATCGGTCTTGCCGCCGGCAGCGGCAACCTTGGCCTTCATCGCCTCGCGAAGGGAAACCGCCTTCTTGATCATCTGCTCGAAACGGGCCGGGTCGAAGTCGACGTTGGTCAGGCAGGAGAAGATCGCCTCGCAGGTAAAGAGGTTGGTCTCGGCGTCAACGATGCCCGCCTTGCGCCCTTCGACCGCGAAGAGGGAAAGCCCCTGCACCGCGTGGGTGAGGAGATCCTGGAGGGCGGCGACATCAGACTGCTTGCCGCAGACGCCGACGGTGGTGCATGCTATTCCCTTTGCCGTTTGCTCACACTGGTTACAAAACATTGTGTTGCTCCTTATAAAGAATGATTAATGGGTGGCTATTTCAGAATCACCGTTGTGCTGTTGATCCCAGAATAGCTGACGGCACCGTTGAAGACTTTGACTTGAGTCAAGTAGGACCAAAAAAATCCTGCTTTTTTGTAACGCTCCAGCTGCACCCCATCTGCGAACGATCAACCCTGCTCACATAGCGGGCTATGCTTCGCCGGCTTGCTTGTCCGCATCTGTGGCACATCTGAAGCGTTACGGGCTCGTGTTGGTATGTAGTGTTTGTTAGGATTGTATGATTAAAAAAGTCGGACCGTTGGTGCATGGCCCGACTGCTTAATAGTTGATCTTGCCTTCCAGGTTGTTCCAGGCGTTGAAAACCGGCAGGTTTTCATCCCGCATCAGTTGCACCATGGGGATGGCGCGCTGGCCGATGGGCTTGGCGAACTCGTCGTAGATGTGGTCGTCGGCAAAGCCGATGGCGGCGGCATCCTTGCGGGTTGCGGCGTAGTAGATGGTCTTGATCCCGGCCCAGTAGGCGGCGGCCAGGCACATGGGACAGGGCTCGCAGTTGACGTAGAGGTCGCAGCCGGCGAGGCTGAAATCCTCGATGTTCTTGCAGGCGTCGCGGATGGCGGTGACCTCGGCGTGGGCGGTGGGATCGTTGCTGGAGGTGACCCGGTTCCAACCCCGGCCGATGACCAGTCCATCCTTCACGACCAGCGCGCCAAAGGGGCCGCCCTCGTAGTCGTTCATCTTCTCAAGCGCCAGGGCGATGGCCTGCCGCATGTAGGTGTTGGTATCCATGCAGACATGCTAGCGCATTCCCTGGAGGCTTGTCATCCTTCTTTTTGTAAGCCGGAAAAAGGCGGCAGGGCGCGCGGCGGCCTGAGGGGATGATCGAAAATAAGGGCGGAGTAGGGAAAAAATTGCTAGTATGGGGCCGTTTTTTTTGAATAACCAACGAGCAGAAAGGTGAGCGGCAGATATGGATATGGTTTCCTTGGCAAGCAGCGATCTGGGCCGGTACGGCCTGATTATATGTTCCTACCTCATCGGCTCCATCCCCTTCGGGCTGGTGCTGGGCAAGCTGAAGGGGGTCGATGTCCGGCAGGGCGGCAGCCGCAACATCGGCGCCACCAACGTCACCCGCCAGCTCGGCAAGGGGCTGGGCATCCTTACCCTGCTGGGCGACACCGGCAAGGGGCTGCTGCCCATGCTGGTGGTCGGCTCCCTGCTGCACGGGCGCGCCGATGCCGAGCTTTGGGTGGTGTTGAGCGGCGGCGCGGCCTTTCTCGGCCATCTCTTTCCGATCTATCTGCGCTTCGTGGGCGGCAAGGGGGTGGCCACCGCCCTCGGCGTCTTCCTCTATCTCGATCCCCTGGCAACCCTTGTCGATGTGCTGATCTTCGTCGGCGTGGTGTACAATTGGGGCTTTGTTTCCCTGGGGTCGCTTTCCGCCGCCCTGATGATGCCGGGGCTGATCTGGCTGCGGACCGGGTCGGTCGCCTACACGGCCCTGGCCACGGTGATCGGCATCCTGATCTGGATCAAGCACCATGAAAACATCGGCCGCCTGCGGCGGCACGAAGAGAAGAGCTGGCGGAAGGATGGCGGCAAGCGGTGAAAAAGGGATATCGACAGCGGATCGCCGACGCCCGTGATCGGCTCGGCCTTGGCGAAAGCGCCAGTATCAACGAGATTCGCCGCGCCTATCGGCGGCTGGTGAAGGAGCATCATCCCGACCTTGCCGGCGATGAGCAGGCGGCGGCCATGCATGCCCTGAACGACGCCTACCGGCTGCTGCTCGACTTCTGCAACGGCTATGCGGTGCCGTTGCCGCCGGAGGATGTCGAGCCGGAGAGCGACGAGGAGTGGTGGCTGAACCGCTTCGGCAACGATCCGCTCTGGGGCAAGGGCTAGCCCCGGTTGCTCGTCGCTCGCGGGCCGTCTCTTACTGCTGCTCCAGCAGTTGCTGGTTCACGGAGATTTTCGCTTTTTCCTTCAGGGTCCCGAGCCAGGCGGTGAGCAGGTTCATCTGGTTTTCCTTGAGCACGCTCGCGCGCAGTTCCGCTTCCTTGCCGGCCAGCAGTTCGGCGGCCGGTTCTTTTCTCTCCAGTAGACGGATGACGTAGAAGACGTTGTTGTCGGTGATGACCTTGTTGGGTACTGCGGCGCTGGCCGAGAGCTCAAGCCCCTTGTCCAGCACCGTGGCGGGCAGGCTTTGAGTGCCCCGCTCCGCGCGTGAGTAGCTCGCCATTTCAATCGGCCGGTTCAGTTTCTGCGCTTCCGCCTCCAGGGTGGCACCCTTCTTCATCGCCGCCAGCAGATCCTCGGCGGCCTTCTCGGCAAGTTTCTGCGCCGCATCGGCAACATAATCCCTTTCAACCTGCGCCCGGACCTGCGTTAAGGGCGGAATTTCCGGGGCTTTGGCGTCCTCGACGGAGAGGATGGCGTAGCCGCCGTCGTCCTCCACCAGAGAGCTCAGTTCCCCCTTGTTGAGGGTGAAGGCGGCGGCGAGCAGGGATGGCTTGTCGGCAAGCTCAGCCGGCGCTTGGCTGCGGGTGAAGAAGTCGGTGGCGCTGATGGCGATGTGGTTGGCCGAGGCGTATTTCTGCAGGCTGCCGGCGAGGATGATCTGCTCGTAGGCGTCGCCGGCGACCTTGAACGCCTGGCTGCCGCCCTGGTCGGCGGCGAGTTTGGCGATGATTGCATCCTTGACCTCGGCCAGCTCGCGCTGGTGGGCCGGGTTGATTTTTTCCAGCTTGATGATATGGAAACCGAACTGGCTTTCGACGATGTCGCTGATTTGCCCTTCCTTCAAGGCGAACGCCGCCTGCTCAAACGGCGGCACCATCCGCCCGCGGCCGAAGAAGCCGAGGTCGCCGCCGTTGGCGGCCGAGCCGTCCTGCGAGTGTTTCTTGGCAAGGTCGGCAAAATCGGCGCCGTTCCGCGCCTGGGTCAGGATCTCGGTCAGTTTGGCCCTGGTGGCCTTCTTGGTCTGCTCGTCGGCGTCGGCGGGGGTCAGCAGGAGGATATGGCGGGCCCGACGCTCTTCCGGGGAGGCGAATTCGGCGCGATGCTGCGCGAAATAACCGCTCACCTCGGCCTCGGTGGGCGTCGCGGCGCTCATCTTTTTAGAGAAGAACAGATAGTTCAGTTTCCGCTGCGGCTCGGTTTTGTAGTTATCCTTGTGGGCGTCGTAAAAGGGGGAGAGCTTCTCATCGCTGACCTGCACCTGGCCGCTGAAATCGGCGCCGCTGAGCCGTACCGCGGCGATGGTGGTTGTTTCGTAGTCGAGAATGAAGCGGTTCTGCACCTCCTGGGGCATGACCCTGGCGAAACGGCCCAGCGCGTTTACCACCTTGTTGGTAAGCAGTTCGGTGCGGATGCTCGACTCGAAGTTGGCCGGGGTGAGGCGCGAGCCGGCCAGGACCTCCTTGTAGCGCTTGACGTCGAAGGTGCCGTTGTTCTGGAAGGAGCCCATCTCCTGGATGGTCTTGCGGATCTCCTCGTCGCTGACCCGCAGGCCCATTGACTGGGCGCCCTGCAGCAGCAGGGTTTGGTCCACCAGCTGACTCATCACCTGCTGGCGGATGTTGAGCATCTTCAGCAAGGGCTCAGGCAGGGAGCCGCCGAACTGTTCGCGGTACTGGTTGGTGGTGCGGTCGTAAGCCTGCTGGAACTCCTGGTAAGAGATCGACTGGCCGTTGACGGTGGCCGCGTCGTTGCGGCCGGGGCCGTCGCCGGAGTTGACGCCCCAGAAGACGAAAACCAGGATGATGATGACGATGGTTGCCTGAATATACGGTGATTGAGCCTTGCGGCGCATCAGATCCAGCATGACGGGATGTTCTCCTTGCGTGTTGTTCAACCGCGGGCGGCGAGGTTGCCCGGAAAGTATGGTTTTTGTGAAGAAATTCAGCGAGTCATCCTACGCAGTTTCGGGACCCGCGTCAATAGCTTTGTCTGCCGATCATGGCCGATTCCGGCCAGTCAGGTCTTGGCCAGGTTGTCGCCGATGGAGATGTTGACGACGAGCGGCACGTCGAGCGCCAGCGCCGATTCCATGGCCTGCTTGACCAGGGCCTCGGTGGCCGCCACTTCTTCGTCCCGGACCTCGAAGACCAGCTCGTCATGGATCTGCAGGAGCAGTCGGGCGCCGAGACCGGCTTCGGTAACGGCGCGGGTGGTGTGTAGCATCGCCAGCTTGATGATGTCGGCGGCGGTGCCCTGGATGGGGGTGTTGATGGCGGTCCGTTCGGCGAATTCGCGCTGGGTCTTGTTGCTGCTCTTGAGGTCGGGCAGCGGGCGGCGGCGATGGAGCAGGGTGGTGACGAAGCCGTCCCGGTGGGCGGCGGCGACGATCTCCTCCATGAACCGTTTCACCCCGCCGTACAGCTCGAAGTAGCGGTCGATGAAGGTCCCGGCCTCCTTGCGGCTCAGGTTGAGCTGGCTGGCCAGCCCGAAGGCGCTCATCCCGTAAACGATGCCGAAGTTGATACTTTTCGCCACCCGCCGCATCTGCGGGGTGATAAAGGCGGCATTGACCCGGAAGATCTCGGCGGCGGTGCGGAGATGGACGTCCTCGTGGTTGCGGAAGGCCGCAAGCAGGGCTTCATCCTGCGAGTAGTGGGCAAGCACCCGGAGATCGATCTGCGAGTAGTCGGCGGCCAGGAATTTGTGGCCGGGGGCGGCGATAAAGGCCTGGCGGATGCGCTGCCCCTCCTCGGTGCGGATGGGGATGTTCTGCAGATTCGGGTTGCTGCTGCTCAGGCGGCCGGTGGCGGTGACGGTCTGGTTGAAGGAGGTGTGGATGCGGCCGGTTTGGGGGTGGATGAGGGTGGCCAGCTTGTCCACATAGGTGGATTTCAGCTTGCTGAGGTTGCGGTGGCTGATCACCGTCGCCGGCAGTTCGTGGTAGGCGGCGAGTGTTTCCAGCACCTTGACGTCGGTGGAGTAGCCGGTTTTGGTCTTGCGGCCGTGGGGCAGGGACAACTCCTCAAAAAGGATCTCGCCCAGCTGCCGCGGCGAGTTGATGTTGAATTCGTGGCCGGCGAGCCGGTAGATGTGCGCCTCAAGCGTCGCGAGCTTGCCCTCGAATTCGCTGGACATGGCGGCGAGGATCATCGGATCGAGAAGGATGCCGTTGCGCTCCATCTCGGCCAGGATCGGCACCAGTTCCATCTCGAGATCGGTGTACAGCTCCCAGAGGCCCAACTCCTTGAGCTGCGGGGCAAAATGCTCCCAAAGGAGCAGGGCGCCGATGACATCCTCGCAGGAATAATCGCCGGCGGTGGCCGGCTCCACGTAGACGAAGCTGTCCGGCCGCTTGTCGTTGCCGGTGACCTCGCCGAAACTGGTCAGCCGCCGGCTGAGGATCATCTCGCAGAGATCGTCCAGCTTGTGGGTGCGGCGGGAGGGGTCAAGCAGGTAGGAGGCGATCATGCTGTCGTACAGCGGCCCGCGCAGGATGACGCCGTTGGTGGCGAGGACGCTGTAGTCGAATTTCAGGTTGTGGCCGATCTTGGCGACGGCGTCGCTGGTCAGGAAGGGGCGCAGGGCGGCGAGGACGGTCTCCCGGTCAAGCTGTTCCGGCTGCAGCGTGCCGTCGTCGCGCCGGTGGCCCATGGGGATGTAGTAGGCCCGTTCCCGGTCGACGCAGAGGGAGAGGCCGACCAGCCCGGCCACCAGGGGGTCCAGGGAATCGGTTTCGGTGTCGACGACGAGGGTGTCGGTGTCGCGCAAGGCGTTCACGCAATCGGTCAGTTGCGAGGCGGTGCGGACAAGCGTAAAGCCGCTGCGGTCCAGCGTTTCCGAGGGGAGTTCGTTTTTGACCAGGCGGGTGAAGCCGAGCTGGGTGAAGAGTTCGCGAAGTTTTTCGCTGTCCTGGCCCGGCAGGAGGTAGTCGTCGGCGTTGGCCGGCACCTCGATATCGTTCTTGAGCCGGATCAGGCGCCGGGAGAGGAACGCCTGCTCCCTGTTTGCGAGCAGGTTTTCTTTCAGTTTCTTCTGGCTTACGGTCTCGGCGTTCTCGTACAGCCCTTCCAGGGAGCCGAACTGGTTGATCAGCTTTTCCGCGGTTTTGGGGCCGATGCCGGGCACGCCGGGGACGTTGTCGGCGGCGTCGCCCATCAGGGCGAAGAAATCAAGGAGCTGGCCGGGGGTGACGTTGTATTTTGTCTGCACCGCCGCCTGATCGAAAAAGCGGTTGTTCATCGGGTCCCAGAAGGAGACCGAGTCCGAGACCAGTTGCAGGAGATCCTTGTCGCCGGAGATGATCACCACCGGCACCCCGGTCGCAGTGAGCCGATGCGTGGCGGAGGCGATCAGGTCGTCGGCCTCCACCCCTTCCATGGCGAGGCTCGGGATGTTGTAGGCGGCGACCACCTCCTTGATGTAGGGGATCTGCACCGCCAGATCCTCCGGCATGGGCGGGCGGTTGGCCTTGTATGCCGGCGAGATGTCGTGGCGGAAGGTGCGGCCCCTGACGTCAAACGCCACCGCCGCCCGGAGGGGTTTCTTTTCCTTGAAGAGGCGCAGGAGGATGTTGGTGAAGCCGAACACGGCGTGGGTGGGCAGGCCGTCCTTGTTCGAAAGGGGGGCGATGGCATGGTAGGCGCGATAGATATAGGCGCTGCCGTCTATAATATAGACCGGTTCTTGGGTTGACATGGGCGGGGATTGTACCAGTTGGGGGAGGGTTTGGCAATTGCCGGAATGGCAGGGGTCCTGTTTGCCGGGAATAGAGAGGGGAATGGGGGCGAGGGGGGAAATTTTTTCCGGTCGGCAAGTTTTGATTAAAGTTTGTCTTCAGAATGTCGATATGGTAAACAAAGGCAGTTCTATTCAGGTACTTGGAGCTGCTAGAAAAATTCCATATGCGGCCCCGGAGGTCGTAGGGAGTGGTTATGAAGCTGACAGGCGTTATTCCTCAAATCAAAACGGACAACAAGATCCAGAAGAGCGGCAATGTCGCTGTGGAAACGACTGTGCAAAAGTCCACGGGGTTGGGCAGCGACCGGGTCGAATTGTCGACCGGCTCAAGGGAAATATTGCGGATGCAGGAAATCTTGCAGGAAACGCCGGAAGTGCGAAAAGAAAAGGTTGCCCAGTTGAAGCGGCAGATCGAGGAAGGAAGCTATCAGGTCGATTCCCATAAGGTTGCCGACAAGATGATGTGGAGCCTGCTCTCCGACTAGTTGGTCTGTTCCTCCATGTTGTTCCGAATCCCCGACGTCATTTTGGCGTCGGGGATTTTTTTTGTGGTGCGCAGTTGGGGCAAGGGGGCGCCTGCCGGTGCGGCAG
>JAOUHH010000346.1 GCA_029865195.1 Desulfobulbaceae bacterium | reverse complement strand
CGATCCGCCGCCGTTCCGGGTTGCCCGTTTTTTCGATCAGCCCGCGCGCCACCGCCACGTCGCCGTAGCCGAAGAGCAGCAGGGCCTCGGCCGCCAGTCCGTCGCGACCGGCGCGGCCGGTTTCCTGATAGTAGCTTTCGATGTTCTTGGGGATGTCATAGTGAACCACGTAGCGGACGTTGGATTTGTCGATGCCCATCCCAAAGGCGACGGTGGCGACGATCACCCGCAGGTCATCGCGGAGGAAATCATCCTGCACCTGCTTGCGCTCGGCGGAGGCCAGCCCGGCATGATAGGCGGCGGCCGAGACCCCGGCCGCGACCAGCTTGGCGGTGACCTCCTCCACCCGCTTGCGGCTCAGGCAGTAGACGATCCCCGCCTCGTCGCCGCGGCTGGCAAGAAAGTCGCTCAACTGGGCGAAGGGCTTGACCTTGCCCAGCACCGAATAGCGGATATTGGGCCGGTCGAACCCCGACACATACTGCTTGGCCTTGTGCAGGCCGAGGCGGTCGATGATATCCTTGCGGGTATGGGGCTCGGCGGTGGCGGTGAGGGCGATGAGCGGAATGCGCGGAAAAAGCTCCCGCAACCGGCTCAGCTTGCAGTATTCGGGCCTGAAATCATGCCCCCACTGGGAGACGCAGTGCGCCTCGTCGATGGCGAAGAGGGCGATGGGGATCTCGGCCAGCCGGGCCAGAAACTCGTCGCTCAGCAACCGCTCCGGGGCGATATAGAGGAGATCGAGTTCGCCGGCATGCAACTTCGCCAACACCTGCCGGGCCTCGCCGCTCTTCAGCGACGAATTGTAAAAGGCAGCCCGCACCCCGCATCCGACAAGGGCGTCGACCTGATCCTGCATCAGGGAGATGAGCGGGGAAACGACGATGCCAACCCCGGGCCGATGCAGGGCCGGGATCTGGTAGCAGAGCGACTTGCCGCCGCCGGTGGGCATCAGCACAAAGGCGTCCTCGCCCTTGAGCACACCGCTGATGATCTCGGCCTGCAAGGGTCGGAAGGAATGATAGCCGAAGATTTTTTTAAGACTTTCGAGGGGGGAGCCGTGCATATTCCGGCCTATCGTCTTGCTGTCGTAAATTTCGGATGCCGAACGGAGCGTCCCGGGAAAGGACGCACGATGGCAGGGAGGTCACTCAAGATTTGTTGCCTTTTTCCCTGATCCGCACCAGCCGTTCTTCTTCGAGCTTGGCGATGCGTTCCTCAAGCTCCTCGCTGAGCGCCACCCGCCCTTCCAGCACACAGCCGGGACGACCCGGGATGCACTCGCTGTGCAGCTTCATGCACTGGTCGGTGCCGATCTCAAGATTCTTGCAATAGAAGGTCATCGTTCGCTGGCGCCTGCATCTATCGGTGTGAAAAAACAAAAAACATGGCACGGTGGCCGTCGGTTCGATGTTTCTCTCTATACCCTACTCCGCCGGCAAACCGAAACCAATTTTGCATTTTTCACCGGCAGACATGCTAGCTCATTGCGCCCGGCCGGGAGCAGCCGGGGCCGCATTCGACTGACAGGCGACAAGCCGGTAAAGCCGCAGGGGCTCCAGAGGCAACGCCTTGGTGGTCAGGGTATTTGCCCGGGCGTCGACCACGGTGGGCAACGGGCGCCAAAGGCCGTCCGCATCGAGGAGCCACAACCGCAGTTGCCCCTCGTCGTCCACCTTCGCGCCCAACTCGTTGTGCAGGGAATGCTCATCCAGATATTCAAAGCGGAAATCACCGACCAGTCGCCCCCCGGGGGTCTGGCTGGTCACCAGCCAGGTCCGCTCGAGACACTGCCCGGCCGCAACCCCCGGCGGCGCAAGCGGTGGCGGCTGCTCAACGAACGCCTCCACCGCAAGACGGGTCGCAGGCTCGGCAAGTTCCCGCAACCAGACCGTGGCCAGCAGCATGCCGTTATCCGCATCAACAACGTGGGACCCGCCCTTTTCCATGCGCAGCTCCCGCGCCGCGCGCACCTCCCGCGGCACCCGCCACCGCTCATCCGCCGGACGGACCGGTTGCCCGGCAAGCTCCGCGCGCGCCACTGCGGACATCGCCGGCGACCAGCGCGACGTCCCATACGCGGTCTTGTCGAGAAGCACGTTCTGCAAATAGAGATAGCGGGCCAGATGATAGTGCTGCAAGGCCGCGAGCCCAGAATCCTGCCCCGTGTCGCTGCCTTCGGCCTGTAGCCCCCGGCGCCGGTCATCACCGATCCGCTTCTCGAGGGCGACCAGCCGCTCGTTGACCCGCGGCGGCGAAAACCAGCCGTACGCCGCCGCAGGCGCGCCCGGTTCCGGGGCGCCGACCCCCAAAAGGTGGCCGAGCCGCAGCTTCAGCCGCCGGAACAACTCGGGATT
>JAOUHH010000135.1 GCA_029865195.1 Desulfobulbaceae bacterium | reverse complement strand
GCCCCGTGAGAAGCCGTAGCGGTCGTTGTAGGGCTTGAAGTTGTCGATGTCGATGTAGCAGACCCCGTAGGGCTCGTCGGCGTCGATGGTTTTCTGGATCGCGCGCAGGATCGAGGTGTTGCCCGGTAGCCGGCTCAAGGGGTTGTTGTCGAAGACCCGCACCATCCGCGATTCGGCGAGCTTGATGTGGGAGAGGATGGTTTCCGGCGCCACCGGCTTGACCATGAAGTCATCCACCGGGAAGTGATTCCAGTCCATCTCGGCCTTGAGATCGCCCTGGTCGAGGGCGAGGAGGATGGGCATGTTGGCCTTCTGCAGACAGGCCTTGGCTGCCTTGATCAGTTCATGATCGTGGTTGCCGCCGGCAAAGCCTTTTTCGATGATCAGCAGGTCCGGCGGGTCCTCCAGGATCAGGCCGACCGCGTCCGGCAGGTTGTCGCAGTGAATGATCTGGTAGCCCTTGGTCTCAAGGAGGATCCGGGGTTCAGGGGTGTGCAGGATGGTCTGGCCGGCGATGAGGATCCGCTGCATCGATCTGTTTTCCTAGGTTGACGGCGGCGGTGGTCAGTCGCAGTCGCCGGCGGCGGCCGCCTGCTGTTCGGAGATGATTTCCAGGCTGAAGCCCTTGACGTCCCAGAGCTTGTCTTCGATCTCGTCGAGGATCTCGTCGATGTCGACGGAGGTCATCTCCAGCATCCGGAAGGCCCGCTGGCTCATGGGCGGCACCCAGATGTCGTCGCCGTGCGCGTAACCCATGCCCCGGATGACGATGTTGCCGAAGTGAACCACGGCGCTGGAAAGCTGTTCGTTCTTGGCAAGGCGCGGGTCGTGGTGGCAGGAGATGGGCTCGATGAGCTTGGCGGGCAGGTTCCATTTCTTCGCCAGCCAGCCGCCGACCTCGGCATGGTCGAGGCCGAGGATCTCCCGCTCGGCGGTGAACCGCGAAACCTTTTTCTCCCGCACCATGACGTTGATCTGCTCGTACTCCTCGGGCAGCTCCATCTTGATCGCCACCTTGCCGATGTCGTGGATCAGGCCGGCGGTACTGATCTCCTCGGGGTCGCTGATCCCCAGCCGCTTGGCGACCACGCTGCAGACCACGGCGCAGCCCAGGGAATGCTCCCACAACTCCACGTCCTGATCCTCCATGATCTCGAAGATCGAGGCGCTGATGATCAAACTCTTGATGACGTTGAAGCCGAGCAGGATAATGGCGCTGTTCAGCGAGCTGATCCGCTGCGGGAAGCCGTAAAAGGCGGAGTTGACCAGCCGCAGCAGCTTGGCGGCGAGGATATGGTCCTTGCTGATCACCTTGCCCATCTGCTCGGTGGTGGTGTCAGGGTCCTCGGCCATCGCGGTGAGCTTGGTGACGATGCCGGGCAGGGTGGGAAGATTCTTGATCTCCCGCAGGGTGCGCCGAAAATGTTCTTTCTTGGTCTCGTCCATTAGACTTCTTTCCGGGCTTCAACGGCGCGTTCCATCAGCCGTTTCTTGAGATGCCGCAGGGGCGGGATGTGCTTGACGCGGCTGAACCGCCGCTCGATGTCGAGGAGTTCCTGCTCAAGGGTTTTTTCGTTGGCATCCTCCACCGGATGGCCCTCGACGGTGACGTGGGTGACCTCCATCTTCTTGAGCCGCTCGACAAGGCAACCGGTGAGTTCGGTGCCCTTGCCGCACAGAACGCGGCCTTCCGCCGTTTCAACGTCCTTGGCCAGGATCATGCCTTCACCGGCCTGGGCAATCAGTATCTGCTGCAAGGAGGGCCCCCTTGAAAGGTTTTAACCTGTTGGGAAATCAAGCTGTCTGTAACGACGTTTCATTGTAACGACCCGAAAAGAGTGAAACAAGGGAAATTTCCAGCCGACCGGGAGGTTTGCGGAATGAGCGATGGTGGGCGAAGTGGGTGGGGCGAGCCAATGTCTGAGAAGCGCTAGCCAAGAAGCGGGTAACAGCAAGCGCATCGAACCGGCTGAATTGCGATTGACAGGAATAAATCTTGGCGGTAGGCTCCATTTGCTAGTTAGTGGTCAGGGTTTTAAATGAGAATATTTACTTGTTATTCTGTTAAGTAGTATAGTGGGACTCCTAAGTCATAGGATCAAATTAATGTCCACATTTACACCGGAAATAGAAAAATTAGCTACAGACTGGTTTCGCAGATGCAGAGAAAGCCAAATGGTGCATTATGAATACGGGAGTTTGCTAGAGCGAAGGCATCTGTATTTTGGAATACCAGCCATTGTTTTATCTACCATTGTAGGTACCGCCGTTTTTAGCTCATTTGAATCATCGGCTAATAATGAGTGGCTTCGTGTTGTTTTTGGAATGTTAAGCATGTTGGCTGCATCAATAACAGCGCTTCAAACGTTCCTGAATCTGTCCGATAGAGCAGCCAAGCATAAATCAGCCGGGGCAAATTATGGCGCTATCCGCCGCGAATTGGAGTTACTTAAGACCATGCCTCCTCATACGGAAGATGGAATAAGTAAATTATTAGAAAACATTAAAATAAAAATGGACGATCTTGCTGAGAGTTCACCAGGAATTCCATCAAAATTTAAACAAAAAATTGATGAAAGGCTAAAAAGTAAAAATCACAGAAGAATATATGAGCTCTATAAAGATATTGAATAGGAGATTAATAGGTAAAAACAGCCCAACCCAATAATTAAGCTGACTGGAATAAGCGCTGCAATGTATCCTGCAAGGTTTTCGGTCAGCGGTGCGTCTAGGTTGTTAGGCAGCTTAGGCGTGGCTGCGGAGTACTTATTAAATGAGCGAGCGCAAAAATATACTTACGGCATCGAATATCTTGGTATTCCTCGCCTTTGGGTTTTCCATTTTTAGCTTCTATATGAGCTACCAGGCATCGCAGAAAGAAGTGGTAAGGGTAAAGAAGGAAGAATTACGCCACATTCTCTCTGACTTAATTGATACCAGTAAGCAATTTAGGGAGAACTTAAACTCTAACGAATCTGGGCAGTTCTACGACTTGTATACAGAAAAGCGGTTCATATATTTCGCTGCCGCAGAATCCATCATTGAAGAGATACCAACAGAAGTCAGTTGGCCTGAATACAACACCTTGGCGAAACAAGCTTTCATTGACGACAACTATGAGAAGGTAATTTCATATTTAGAAAAGGCCAAGGTCAATGCCAAAACAACGCAGGCAAAAGTTTATACGCGTAATGCTTTGGCACAGGCTTATTTTGCCGACACCTCAATTAGGGACTACGACCGAGCACGTGGCTACTTTAAAGAGGCCGCAATTATTTTAGAGGGAATAAAGGACCCGTATTTCTTGGTGTTGGTTGCCGATATGTATAGGTCATGGGCAACCTGTGAGGCAGATGCTGGATTTCATGAAGAATCGAAAATGCTGCTAGGTCGCTCGGACAAATATCTAAATGACTTACCGAATAGTTTTCCATACAAGAAGGAACAGTTGATGGAGATTGGTGATTTAATGCGTTCGGACTCCGAGCGTGCGAAGTTGTTGCCTAATCATTCGCTACGGGGCGACGGCCCTGACGGGCCGCGCTCTGAGTTCAAACGTTAGGGTTACGAGAGCCATGGTTTTGAAACCACATCTATTTCGATTGTGCGCCATCTTGATCTTGCCCGCCCTGTTTGCTGCATGCGTCGCAAGAAGTGACCGCATGCATGGCAGCGAGGTGGTTGCGGCGTTAGCACCGGAGGAAGCCGTGCTTTCGCCCAAGCCTACTTCTGCTCCCACGCCCGTAGCAGAGTCGTCCAAAACCTTGCCAGTGTTTGAACCAGCATTCGTGGACGAGGGTACCGTAGCGGGTGACGCTCCGATAGCGGCCTTTTCTACTGACGGCGAGGGCGCTTACAACCAGCCTGCTCAGCCCCAGCACGCACGCCGCACGTCCGCCATATTGCGCTCGCCGGTGCGCTCGCCAGCCTCGCAGACCGTGCCACTTGCTATGCCCATAGACGCTCAGCCTGAGGTGTTGACCGCAACCGCAGATCCGCCAGAATCCTCTTCAAGCGCAACCGGGGCTATGTCGCTGCAACGCATGGCCGCAAGCGCGTTTCACATTCCCAGTCCCATTACACTCGGTCAATCGGTGGTGGCGCAACTATACATCGATCCGGGCAAGGACCTCAAGACCGTCTACGCCGCCCTCGCTAACGCCACCGCTGGTCGTCCTGGTGAACTGCAGGCGAAGATGGTCGAGGTCGCGAAGCGCATGCGCGCCGTGTTGAAGAGTGATGAAAAGGTTTTGCGTATACAGGCCACCAGCCCGCCCGACCAACCCGTTAAGGCGGGCGAGACGACGGTGTGGACGTGGAGCGTAACGGGACTTGAAGCAGGCAACCATGAACTGAATGTGACCTTGCTCAAGCTGCTTCCCGAGGGCGAAAAGACCGTGCCGGCGCCTGTTTACAAAGTTGTGGTGAGGGTGCCTGATCCCGATCTGCTCGATTACATTATCGCATTGGTAAAAAAACTGACTGACCTGGTGAGTGCTCTTGATGCGCTGATCGCCGCAGTAATCACGCTGCTCGCCACCGCCGGCGTCGTCTGGGTGAAGAAACGCAAAAGCGGCAACGACGGAAAACCGTCCAAAGGCGACGGCGGTGGCTCATAGGAGTGGCAGGGCCAGGCTTGACTTTTGGGTGTTTTCTCACTTTTTATCCCCCTCTGTTTCGCATCTCATAACGAGATAATCGTCTTTGTGCACACCTGTCGCCCATCGTTCAGGTAGGTGGCTTCGCACCCGCACCATCAGTTGCAACCTTTCTTTTTGCTGATTTCAAACAGGCCTCGACGGCGAAGAAAATGCCGTGATATGCTGCCATCAGCAGCGTCCTATGCAGCCAACGATCTTTTGATTTCGAAGAATATTTCACATTTTAAGGAGGGCAAAGTCATGCATGCCTACAAAACGGTTCGTTTCCTGACCAGCAGGGCCGCCGGAGCCGCTCCGGCCAAAACCGCCCCCAACGGTGGGAGAGGGGTCGCGCGGAGCGGCTGGCTCCTGCTCCTTTTTGCCTCCCTGCTTTTCGCCGGCCAGGCCTTGGCCGCCGGGGGACCGGAAGTTCAGATCGCCACCACCAAGCCCGGCGGGGTGGTGACCGTCTCCCAACTGCTTGACGACACCTCGGCCCTCCTCTCGGTCCGCGACGCTGCCAAGAACCCCATCTTCGGGCTCACCGCCAGAGACTTCATCGTCACCGCCGGGGGAAAAACCGCCAAGGTCGTTGCGGCAGAGTCGGTTTCCGAGAGTCACGACGTGCCCCGCCATATCGTCATGGTGCTGGACAACTCGGACTCCATGCGGCAGCGCCATGCCGTGGCGCCGTTGCTCGCCGGCGTGGACGAGGTGCTCAAGATCGTTCGGCCCATCGACAAGCTCCAGGTGGTGGTCTTCGGAAAGAAGAAGGTTGCCTTTGCTGGCCGGGAACTGGCCGTGCGGACCTTCACCTCGGCGCAGTCGGCTGAACTCAAGGACTTCGTGACCGCGGCCTACGGCAAGGCGGAGATGACCGAGACCACCGTCCTCTACGAGGCGATGCTGGCAGGGCTCGATATCATCAAGTCGCTGCCGGCAAACGAGCCAAGGTTCATGGTCGTTTTCTCGGACGGCGAAGACATCAACAGCGCCTTCAAGGGTCAAGAGGTGACCAGGGCGGCGGAGACGGTGGGCGGCTTCCACGCCTATGCCATCGACTACATGCCGCTTGCGACGAAAGACCCCTTCCTTGCCGCTTTTGCCGACGGCCACCAGGGCGAGATCTGGAAGGCGACCTCGGAGACCAACCTGATCCCCATCTTCCAGAGCGTCGCCTCCAAGATGCAGTACTACTACGTTCTCCGCTACCTCTTCCCGCCCACCGGCAGGCTGGCGGTTTCCCCGTCCTCTGTCGCCATTGACGAGGTGACCCATTTCGACGGCTCGGTCGCTGACCGGCAACAGTCGCCGCAGGTGATGCGCCGGCTCGACACCGCTTCCCTCACCCTGCACCCGGTGGTGGATACGATGTACGGCATTGCCGCCTGGAAGGTGCGGCTTGCCAACAACAGCGGCACCATTGCCGAGATGAAAGGCGAGGGCGCGCCCGCCGCCGAAATCGTTTTGCCGCTTACCGGCTACGACCCGGCAGGCCTTGCCGCGGGCGGGAGCCTCAAGGCCACCATCGAGTTGAACGACGCCAAGGGGCAGACCCTGACCCTCAACGCGCCGGCTATCACCCTCAATATCCTGAAGACCGGCGGCAGCATCACCGTTAGCCCGGCCGGACTGACCATCGACGAAGTGGTGCCGTTTGCCGCCGCAAGCCAACCCCAGGCAGACGTTGCTGCCGCGATGCGCCTGATCGATCCGTCGGCCCTCACCCTGCGGCCCCAAGTTGAGGCGGCCCATCCCGTTACCGGCTGGCGGCTCACCATCGCCAACGACGGCGGCCCCCTTGCCGAGCAGGCGGGCGAAGGGGCGCCGCCGGCGGAAATCTCCGTGCCGCTTACCGGTTACGACCCGGCCAAGCTTGTTGCCGGCGGTGAGATCAAGGCCGTCATGGCACTCACCGACGTCAAGATGCAAACCCTCACCCTCGCCGCCCAGCCGGTCAAGGTCGGCATCCTCCGCACCACCGGCAGCCTCGCCGTTGCCCCGGCCCAGGTCACCATCGAGGAGATCAAGACCATCGATTCCTCGCCCATGCTGGGCTACGTCTATTTCGCGGAGGGGGCAAGCGATATCCCGGAGAGGTACGTCCGGCTGGCCGGGGCCGAGGCAGCCACCGGTTTTGACGAGCAGCGCTTCCGCGATACCCTGGAGAAGTACTACCAGGTGCTGAACATCGTCGGCAAACGGCTCACCGACCACCCCGAGGCAACGGTCATCCTCACCGGCTGCAATGCCAACACCGGCGTGGAAAAGAAGAACAAGAAGCTTGCCGCGGCCCGGGCCGAGGCGGTGGCCGACTACCTGCGCACCGTGTGGGGCATCGCCCCGGAACGGATCAGGACCGAGGCGCGCAACCTGCCCGCAACCCCGAGCACCAACCGGATCGAGGAAGGCCGGGCCGAAAACCGGCGGGTGGAGATCCGCTCGGATGATCTGCCAACCCTCCTCGCCCCGGTCCGCAGCACCTATCTGGCCACCCGCATCGACACCCCGGCCCTGACCCTGCAGCCGCTTGCCACCGCCCCCCGCGGCATCAAGCGCTGGGCGGTCAAGGTCGTAAACAGCAAGGGCAGTATTGCCGAACTTGCCGGCGACGGCGAGTTGCCGGCAGAGATCAAGGTGCCGATCAAGACCGACAATCTTAACGAGTTGGCGGTGAGCGGCGATCTCGCGGTGACGATGACCGTGGAAGACAAGAAGGGCCAGGAACTGGCCCTGGCCGCGGCGCCGGTGCAGGTCAACTTTATCCAGACCAGCAAGCGGCTGGCCGAGAAGCAGGAGTTCAGGGTGCAGGAGAAGTACGCCCTGATCCTCTTCGACTTCGACTCCGACGCCATCGCCGGCGGCAACCAGGCGATTGTTGAGGGCATCACCGGCCGCATCAAGGAACTGGCCAAGGCGACCACCGAGGTGGTGGGCCACACCGACACCATCGGCAAGGAGTCGTACAACCTCAAGCTCTCGGAGCGCCGGGCGCTCTCGGTCTACAGGCAGCTGACCGCCGGG
>JAOUHH010000345.1 GCA_029865195.1 Desulfobulbaceae bacterium | reverse complement strand
ATGAGCACCGGGTGGCATTCGGGGGAAAACCATTTTTTAAACAACTTCATGTCCCGATTCTGCGGCCAAAGCGCCTCATCCTCACACCAGTCCTCCAATTCGCTGGCAAACAGATTCGCGCAGTTGAGGGCGATCCATTCATCCAGGCCGTCGGCGTCGAGGTCGTTGAGCAGATAGACGGTGCGCTCCCGGTTGACCTCCGCCGCGGTGACCTCGGGGGATTTTTTGTCCGGTTTCGTCTCGTTGATCCACTGGACAAAAGGCTTCTTCAGTTTCAAAATCAGGGCGGCGCGGTTGACCATGGCGGAAATCCTTTACGGTTTGGGTTGGGCAACGGTTGAGAGACCGGCGTCTGCAAAAGGGATGCGGTCGAAAAGGGAAAACATACACCGTGAAGCTCTCCCCCACAACAGAAACGCCCCTGCCCGCCTCCCATCGTCTGCATTCCCCGCTGGCGCGGCGCCATAATCTTGGGTAAGATGGCCGTTCATCAACGGAAAATTCCCAGACGGAACGATCATGCACTATCTCGCCGACCTCCACATCCACTCGCCCTTTTCCCGGGCCACCAGCAAAACCAGCAACCTGGCCGGTCTCTGCGCCTGGGCGCGGGTCAAGGGCATTCATCTGGTGGGCACCGGCGACTTCACCCATCCCGGGTGGCTTACGCAGTTGAAAGAGCAGCTTGTCGAGGCGGAACCCGGTTTTTTCAAACTCCGCGACGAAAACGTCCCGGCCGCCATCGATGGCATCACCCCGGCGCCGATCCCCACCCGCTTCACCCTCACCGCCGAGGTGAGCTCCATCTACAAGCGGCACGGCAAGGTGCGCAAGGTCCACAACATCCTCTACGCGCCGGACTTTGCGGCGGTGGAACGGATCAATACGGTGCTGGCCGGCATCGGCAACATCGAGGCCGACGGGCGGCCCATCCTTGGCCTCGACTCCCGCGATCTGCTGGAGATCCTCCTCGAACAGGCACCGGGCGGCTTCATGGTCCCGGCCCATATCTGGACGCCGTGGTTCTCGCTGTTCGGCTCCAAATCGGGCTTTGACGCCATCGAGGAATGCTTCGGCGATCTCTCCGACCATATCTTCGCCCTGGAAACCGGCCTCTCCTCGGACCCGGCGATGAACCGGCTGATCTCGGCCCTGGACCGCTTCACCCTGATCTCGAACTCCGACTGCCACTCGCCCTCAAAACTGGGCCGCGAGGTAAATATCTTTAATTCCGAGTTCAACTTTTTCGCCATGCGCGAGGCGCTTCAGAACCCGGCCAAGGGGTTTGCCGGCACCGTCGAGTTCTTTCCCGAGGAGGGCAAGTACCACTGCGACGGCCACCGCAAATGCGCGGTCTGCCTGGAGCCCGAGGAGAGTCGGCGCTTGGGCGACATCTGCCCGGTCTGTTCGCGGCCGCTCACCGTCGGCGTTCTCCACCGGGTGATGGAGCTGGCCGACCGCAACGAACCCCTCTCCCCGGCCAATGCCCCCACCGTGGAAAGCCTGATCCCGCTTACCGAGGTGCTGGGCGAGATCCTCGGCACCGGCCCGGCCAGCAAGGCGGTAATGGGCCAGTACGGCCGGTTGATCAACCTCTTCGGCTCGGAGTTCGGTCTCTTGCGCAGCACCCCTGTCGCCGACATCGGCAGCAGATACTCACCGGTGCTGGCCGAGGCGATCAGCCGGATGCGGAGCGGCAAGGTGATCCGCCAGCCCGGCTACGACGGCGAGTTCGGGGTGATCAAGGTCTTTGCCGAGGGGGAGCTTGCCGAGTTGGCCGGGCAGACCGGCCTGTTCGGCATCGCCCGCAAACAACGGCCGACCCGGCAGAAGGCCGAGCCCCTGCCGACCCAAACGCCCGCTGCCTCGACAACGCCGGCGCCCCGCGCCGTGAACCCCGAACAACAGGCGGCGATCAACAGCGATGCCCAAAAGATCCTGGTGGCGGCCGGCCCCGGCACCGGCAAGACCTTCACTCTGGTGCAGAGGATTGCCCGCCTCCTGACCGACCCGGCCCTTGCCCCGGAAACCTTTGCCGCCATCACCTTCACCAACCGCGCCGCCGCCGAGGTCCGGGAACGGTTAAGCAACGAGGCGGGGCCGCGGGCGGAACAGGTTTTTGTCGGCACCCTGCACCGCTTCTGCCTGGAGTGGCTCCGGTGCGACCAGCCCGATCTTGCCGTGATCGGCGAAGAGGAGCGGGAGTTGCTCATCAAGCGGCTCTTCCCGGCCGCAGACGGCCAGGCGCGAAACGAGATCGGCCGCGCCGTCGCAACCTACCTCGCCACCCCCTCCGCCGACCGGCCGCAAGAGCCGCCCAGCCCGGAAATCGCGCGTTACCTTGCCGAGCTTGCCACGCTTGC
>JAOUHH010000344.1 GCA_029865195.1 Desulfobulbaceae bacterium | reverse complement strand
GAGATACACCCGCAGCGAACCCGCGTTGACCAGCTGCGCGCTGGCGCGGGTGAGCGGTGCTTGCCCATCCGCCGCAAGCCCCTGCTCCCGAGCCCAGAGGTCGATGGCGGTAAGGCCCAGGGTGTCAGAGGCGGTGGTGATCACCTCCTGGCCGTCGGTGATCACCGCCACCCGGCCGGCCAGGGCATTGCCGCCGCCGAGGTGACCGGCAAGGAGGCTGATGGCAAAGCGCCCCTTCTCATCGACCACCACCACGCAGGGGTCGGTGTGCTTGTCCTGCACCAGCGGGGCGATGAGCCGCACCACGATCCCGGCCGCCATCACGAAGACAAAGCCGTCGTAGCGCGGCCAGAGTTCGGTGAGTAGTTCGCCAAGGCCGGTCCGGGCGGCAATCACCTCGCTGCCGGGCAGCCCCTGGGCAATCTTCGCCGCCAGCCGCTGCCCGCCGTCGGTGACCGCCAGCAGGGCCAACCGCATCGGTCGCTGTTCAGGCCGGTCGGCAGCCATGGCCGAAATCCTTGTCGTAGAGCTTCGACACCGCGCTCAACTCACCCTGCCCGAACGCCTCGCCCACGGCGATGATCGCGGTCTTGGTGATGCCGGCATTCTTCACCTTGTCGGCGATATCGGCGATGGTGCCGCGAATCACCCGCTCCTCGGGCCAGGAAACCTTCTCCACCACCGCAACCGGGGTGGTGGCGGGATAGCCCCCCTCACGCAGATCGGCCACCACCTTGTCGATCATGCCGACGCTGAGCAGGATCAGCATGGTCGCCTGATGGGCGGCAAGGCCGGCCAGATCCTCACCCTCGGGCACCGGGGTGCGCCCGGCCCGGCGGGTGATGATCACGGTCTGCGACACCTCGGGCAGGGTCAGCTCGGCTTTGAGCGCCGCGGCGGTGGCGGTGGCGGAACTGACCCCCGGCACCACCAGATAGGGGATGGCGAGCCTGTCGAGCGCCTCCATCTGCTCCCTGATCGCCCCGTAGATGGCCGGATCACCGGTATGGAGCCGCACCACCTTCCTGCCCTGTTTCCATGCCTCGGCCATCAGCGAGATGATCTCGTCGAGATGCAGGGGGGCCGAATCATGCACCTGGGCGGCAAGGCCCTCAACCAGCGCCCTGGGAACCAGACTGCCGGCATAGACGACCAGATCGGCCTCGGCCAGCAGCCGCCGCCCCTTGACGGTGATCAGTTCCGGGTCGCCGGGGCCGGCGCCGACGAAATGGATGGGGTTTTCCGCACGCATCCTACTTCCTCACGATGATGGTGGAAAAATAATGGGTCTCTTCCTTGGCCGCAACGGCCAGATCGCGCCGCACCCGCTGATCGTTGCGGCTGGAGCATTCCACCAGCACCGCCTTGTCAAGCAGGTCAAGCTCGGTGAGCAGCCCCACCACCTTGTCCATCACCCGGTGCACCTTCATCAGCACCACGGTGTCGAACTGTTCGATGGTCTCGCGGAGCCGGCCGTTTTCGAAGGTGGCGGGCACCACCACCATCCGGTCGTCGCCCAGGCAGAGGGGTTGATTGACCGCCGCCGCCGAGGCGCCGATGGAGGAAACGCCGGGCACGATGGAAACCGGCAACTGCGGCGCGGCCTTGAGCAGGGTGTCGCAGACGTAAAAGCCGGTGGAATAGATGGCCGGGTCGCCAAGGGTGGGGAAGGCGACGTCGATCCCGGCGTTGAGCTTCTCGAGGATCGCCTCGGCCGCCTTCTGCCAGGCCGCCTCGACCTCCGGGTCCACCGCCTGATTCATCCGCACCTTCTTCATCGGAAAATGCAGCTCCAGAATCTCCTTGCCCTCGGTGGCAACCGATCCGGCCAGGATCGACAGCGCGGTGCTGTCGCCGTTCTGGTGCGCCTTGGGCACAAACCACACCGGGCATTTCTCGAGCAGGCGGGCCGCCTTCAGGGTCAACAATTCCGGGTCCCCAGGCCCCACGCCGATTACATAAAACGTTCCTGTCATTTTTCCCCCACCATGATGGCTATCGAATTCATCTTTGTTATAGCTTCTTCGGGAAAACGCCGTCGCTGGACGGTGATTTCGCTGATTGTCACGGTAAGCCCTGCCGCGAGCATGAGCGGCGGCGCTGCCGTCTTGGTTTTCTCGATCACCCCGTTCACCACCAGCCGCCCACCCTTGGGCAGCCGGGAGGCGGCGTGATTGACGATTTCGGCGAGATTGCCGCCGCTGCCGCCGACAAAGACCCGGTCCGGATCGGGCAACCCGGCCAAGGGGGCCGGGGCCTCGCCTTCGACCACGGTCAGGTTGTAGACCGCGAATTTCCGGCAATTGGCGCGGATGTTTGCAAGCTCCTCAGGGTTGCGCTCAACGGCGAACACCTGCAAACCGGGGCAGA